>NZ_JACYFG010000032.1 GCF_014803405.1 Pelagicoccus enzymogenes | reverse complement strand
GATTTGTAGAGGGATTTACCTAGAACGTCTAATTCAGTCTATTTCATAAATAGCTGAGGTAAAACCACTTAGAAAAGAACATCGCACAATAGATATTATGTCTAATCTGGATTTTAGCCGCTGGCAGCCTTGGTTCCAGGAATTCCCTCTTCCTTCTGCCTGAACGAGAATCCGAACCTAGGTCGGGTTCTCTGCTTTGTTCCGAACCTGCTGGGACGGCGGTCTCTCAAGCCTGCTTTTCCGAGTTATCGCTCGGCCGGCTGAAGATCACTTCGATGCGTGTGCCTCCCTGGTTTCTTGGCTGCTTATTCAAGTGCCAGCGATGGGCGCGGCAAAGTCGTTCGACGAGCGTCAGTCCGTAACCATGCCCAGGCTCTGTAGTCGTTTCGGTGAATTCCTTGAATTCAGGCAATCCTGGGCCGTCGTCCTCGACCGCCAGCCGCCCCTGGTCCTCTATCGAATCGACGCGTACGCACAGCTCGCCGCCTGGCAGATGGCTGAACGCGTTGCCGATTAGATTATGGCACAAGACGGCCAGAACTTCTCGATGGCAGACGACCGTTACGGGATGCTCGGCGAACAAGCTTATTCTCAGCGGGTGCGTCGGATAGAGTTCGCGAATTTCTTCCACTACCTCTGCGACGACCGCGGCGGCGTCAACGGACTGCGTCGGCAAGCGGTGTCGGCCTTCCCGGGCAACCATCAAAAAGATCTCGATCAAACGTTCCATGCGATGCACGGAGCGTTCAATTCGTCCGAAATAACGTTTCCGCGCCGCGTCGTCCGCATTGCTCTGAAGCAAGGAAACGGCCCCTTTCAAGGTCGCAATCGGAGTGCGCAGCTCGTGACTGCAATCCGCCAGGAAGTTGCGCTCCCGAGCCAGCGTTTCGTGCAGCCGCGCTTCGTAGGTTCCCAAGGCCCCTTCCAGAAAACCAACCTCGTCGTGTTCCATGCGAGCTGGTTGACCTGGTACAAGGACCTCGGTCTTGATGTCTGGATTCCGTTGCTGCACGCGCTCCGCAAGCGCGACGATCGGTTTCAAGGCCCATTGGGCGATCAGCGAACCTGCGGAAAGAGCCACCAAAATGACGACGAGCGCCACAACCAGAAATGCGATTTGCAGCGAGCCTACAATCGCGTCGGTGTATTCATAAGCCGGGCTGACGAGCCAGGTCACCTTTTGCTCCGGCCCTTGCAAGTCGACCCAGATCGCATATTCCTTGTCCCAGTCAGACCAATACATGTAATCGAGCAAGCCATACATTACTTCGGTTCGATGCTGTTCCGTGTCACCGAATGCTGAATACAATCCGCGTTGCGTAGGCGGATCCGCAAGACCAAGCGCTTCGCTTATCGATTCGCTGGACGTATAGCGAATCACTCCAGGCGGCAGCGGCGCTTCCGGTCCCGCCTGAGCAAGGTGCTCTAGAAGATGGGCATAGTACTTGTTCCGGATAAGCTCTTCGGCTGTCAGCAACAACATCCATCCAAGCCCAGCGAATACGAGCGCCTGCAGCACGGCCAAGCCCACAAGCAGCCGGCGTATCCGCGAGGCCAAGCGGCTGGGCGGGCCTTTCTTCGCTTCACTCATGGCGGCGCTCCGGCTCGGTCACGGCGATTTGGTACCCTACTCCACGGTGCGTATGCAGCAGGGCGATGCGCTCGTCCCGATCCACTTCGGCTCGCAAGGTCGCGATATGCGTGCGCAAGGCGTCGCTTCCGGGCAAGTCGTCCGCCCACAAGTGACGTTCCAGTTCTTGGCGAGGAACGACCGCTGGTGAGCGAGCAAGCAGGTATTCAAGAATCGAATAATCCATGCGCGTCAGGGCGAGCCGGCGTTCTCCCCGGCGGACTTCCCGAGTCGACGTATTCAATTCCAGGTCGTGCAGCCGAAGCACCGAGCTTGGGGACTGGGTCGAACTGCGACGCACCAGAGCACGTAGCCTGGCAAGCAATTCCGGCAGCGCGAAGGGCTTTACCATGTAGTCGTCTGCGCCAGCCGCGAACCCTTCCAATCGATCGTCCAATAGATCTGCAGCGGTCAACATGAGCACGGGGATTTGAGGCGCGATGCTGCTGCGCAAGCGTCGGCACACTTCAAGGCCATCGATGACCGGTAGGCGCAGATCGAGAATCACCGCCGCGTGCGTCTGTTCGCTTACCCGGTGAAGCGCGAGGGCTCCATTTGGCACGTAGTCGACGCCCCACCCGCGTTGCTCGAGGTAGTCCTGAATATTGCCGGCTAGGTCATAGTTATCCTCCACGAGGAGTACGGGTGCGTTGGGAGCGTCGGTCATCGGGAAAAGCGCAGGTGGACAACAGGTACCGTCGTCCGCGCGACTTCCAACTTGCTGGCCGAAACCCGTCACCATTTCAACTTGATTGTACCGCAGCGCGGGCTTGAGGAGCTGCTAGAGGCGCGATTTTGCGTTTCCTTAACGTTCGCCTCACGGGACGTTAGCGGGCGCTCGCGTAAGCTCTCGCAACACTATGAGCAAAATTTCGAGACAGGCATTGCGGTGCACCTTATCAGCGCTGCTAGTTGGCTTTTCCATGGTTGCCCAGGCAGCCGAGGCGCCCGGCGGGATAACGATTGTCGTGAGAGACCAGATCACCGAGCGCCCGCTTGCGAACGCTCGCATTACGATCACGGAGCGGGAAAGCAATTCCGCCCAATCGCTGACGAGCGACGCCCAAGGGCGCATCGTCATTGAAGCGCTCGACCCCGGGCTCTACGCGGTGAACGTGGCCAAAGACGGGTTCGTCTCCTCGTATGAGCCAAGCGTACGCGTGATAACGCGGAAAAATGTGCTGATTGAATTCGAACTGCTCGAAGCCCTCGGCAAGGCAGTGGAACTCGAAGGTGTAGTGGTTAGGGCACGACAGGCCGATGCCTTTGCTTCGGCTTCCAGCGCCTATCGCAACCGGGAGGAATTGCGCAGCTCCGTTGGCGGCGGAGCCGATCCGCTGCTTTCGCTGGACGGGCTCCCCGGCTTGGCGTCCACCAACGAATTCGCGAACTTCAGCGTGCGCGGTCGCGGCCCGAGAGATAACCTCATATTCGTCGATGAGTTTCCCTTCGACAAAGCCGTGCACTTCGACGCGACTTTGGGTGAAGCAGAGGATGTCGGCGGCGGTGGGCGCTTCTCCATTTTCGCGCCGAACGTGATTAGCGGAGCCGAGTTCTCGCCCGGCGGATGGGGACCGGCGTACGGAGGCCGAGCGGCATCGCTGCTCAAGCTAGAAGTGGCGGGTGGCAATCCAAGTCCTTCCGCGAGCCTGCGCATCGACATTGCGGGCAACGAATTTGGATACGACGGCCCTGCTGGGATCACGGAAGGCTCAACCTTGCTCGTCTCCGCCCGAGACTTGGACTTCGGCGACTTTTTCGAAGACATCGAAGAGCTCGACATCGGGGATCCTGTCTTGAGCGACATCATCGTAAAGTCAGTCATCCCCATCAACCCGCAGCACAGCTTCGAGCTTCTGCTGATCGATACGCAGGAAGACTATTCCCGCGACGTGACTCACGTCGCAGCGTCGCCCAATTTCGAAGACGTGGCGCTGCTGGATTTCGAACAGGACAGCGATTTGTACGGGCTCACAATGCGATCGTTGATCGGCGCAGAAGCGGTTTGGACCAACAAGCTTTACTACCGCAAAAGCGACAAAACGAGCTCGGAGGGCGAAGCCTTTCCCGACCTCGCGCCACCTGGATCGCCTGCATCCAGTTTTCCAGTACGGGAAGACATCATTACCATCGGCGAAGGCGAGGAAGAGATCGGTTGGCGAAGCGACTTCACGACGGTAAATGAATGGGGCGTGTTCAGCGCAGGCCTGCATGCAACGCAGGTAGACCTCGACTACGACACGGTCTTGGATGGCGATTGGAACCGGTTCGTCTACGACAAAGACGACTTCAGGCCCGATCCCGACCAGCGCTACATCACGCTGACTCCCGCTAGCGTCAATTCCTCGTTCAACAAGAAAGAGACAAGCTACGCAGCGTACATCGACCAAGTCTTCGAGAGAGGCGATTGGGACATCCGCGCCGGCCTGCGCTTCGATCGAGACGGCTTTGCCGACGAAAGCTTCGCCTCGCCCCGTTTCAGCGTAAATTGGCGACCCAGCAATACGCTGCGATACTTCGCGACCGCAGGACTCTTCCATCAGTCGCCTCGGTACCTGGACCTTGCCGCCGACTCCTCAAACACCCTTAAGAACGAAGAAATTACGCATGGTAGTATTGGGGTTCAGTTCTTCCCCAACAAAAACTGGTCCGTGTTGACCGAAGCCTACTATCAGAACCTCGACAAGCTGGTGGTCGACCTCGATCGCGTAAGCGGAACGTATTCTAATATTGGAGACGGAACCTCCTACGGTCTCGATATCGTCGTCAACGGGACGATCCGCGAAGGCCTATACACAACGGCGACCTACTCCTACAACGATGCGACAATCGACCAGAAGGACGGTCGCGGCGAGGTAGCCGCCGACTTTAGTCGCGAGCATGTCGCGACCCTTGGCATGACTTGGGAAATCAGCGACCGCTGGAAGGTCGGCGCCCGCTACAAATACCTTTCGGGACGGCCCTACGACGCCTTTATCGTACACTCCGACGTCCTGGGGCCTGGACAACCGCTGCGCTTCTCGAAAGAGATCACCGAGCGCAATGTCGGTCGCAATAGCGGTTACGGCTTGTTGAACGTACGCGTCGACTATCGCCGCTCCTTCGGCCCGATCGATTTCACGACCTTCCTCGATGTCATCAACCTAACGGCGGCGTCTTCGAGCGACGATACCGAGTTTGACTACCGTCGCGGCATCGAAGTCGAAGACGAGAGCGAGGCCGAGCCACTCATTGGCCTGCGTCTGGATTACGCGTGGTAAAGCGAAAGCAGCAGCTCAAACATAGATCCCTGCTGCAAGCAGACGGAGTATTTGATCAGGTGGAACAGCCGCTCCGCGGGTGTCTAAATCGCCCGGCGGAGCGGCCGATCCACACCTTACCTGCAGACGTCGCAAGCGACGGGATATTGAGCCGTAATCGAAAAAAAAAGCGTCCCCCGCTTTTTGGGGACGCTTTGCTAAAATTTGTACCGATTAACTCGCCGCTTCGGCACTGCCGCTGATCATGTGCACATCCCTTTGTGGGAACGGGATGGTGCAGCCACCGGCTTCGAGGGCTTCCTTGCCGGCCTTGGTCAGCTCTAGCTTGGCAGGCCACCAGTCGGAAGCCATCGTTTGAACGCGGAATAGGATGTTCACCGAGGAATCGCCAAGGCTGTCGACCTTGATGAAAGGCGCGGGATCCTTGAGCACGCGGGCGTCGGAAGCGGCGAGGTCTTCCAGGATCTGCAGGGCCTTGTTGATGTCGTCGTCGTAGGAAATGCCAAAGGTGATATCGAAGCGGCGCTGGGAGGCGACCGTATCGGAAAAATTGACGATGATGCTGCCCCAGATTTTTGAGTTAGGAATCATGACCTTGGGGCAGTCTGGCTGGTGGGCTTTGGTTACGAAAAGGCCGATTTCGTCGACGAGGTAAACGTCCCCTCCTCCGACCTTGATGGCGTTGCCGGCCCGGAACGGTTTTAGGAAGAGAATCATCACGCCTGCGGCGATGTTGCTCAAGGTACCTTGCAGGGCCAATCCAATTGCCAGACCCGCAGTACCCAGCACCGCGATCAAGCTCGCCGTTTCCACTCCGAATTTTCCGAGCACCACGATGATGACCACGATCATCAAGGCGACGTAGAAAACCTGCTTGGCGATGGAAGCAAGCGACGGTTCTTCGGGATGCTTCTTGAGGATCAGGCCTGAGATCTTCTTGGAGATGAACTTCGCCAGAACGTTGCCCACGATCAGGATGAGGATGGCTCCGAGAACATTCATGCCGTATTCAGTAGCGAATGACACGATGCTTTCAGTGAATTGCTTGGACGCTTCGCTCGAGTCGCTGATCGCAGTTCCGTCTGAGCTTGCCTGGGCGATGGGTGGGATGAGATGACTTATCATAGTATCTGGTTTTCAGTGCTTATGAGATCGCCAGTCCAGAGGTTCCGGCTGGCATACGCACCCGAAATCCAGCTGATTCCATGCCCGATTTGCATTTTGCGTCCAACTGCCCGCAATCCCCTTACGGGCTGTGTTTTTCGGGTCGCGAACTAATTCAAGGCGCGTGCAAAAGTCCTTATTGCAGGCTTGGCCCTATTGCGATTTGCAATACCGAGCATCGCTTCCGTCGCGGTTGGGAGCATCAAAACCAGAGCGACCGCGACGCGAGGCCGCTTCCTACGCTTGGGCTGAGCGAAAAAAAACGTCCCCATTTTTTGGGGACGCCTGAATTTTTTTCGGGAATAGAGTTCCTGGTCTCTTAGCGGCCCATCCAGCCACCGTCGACGAGCATGGTGGTACCGTGCATGTAGCTGGCTGCGTCGGAGCAAAGGAATACGATGGGGCCCTTGAAGTCCTCGGGGCTTCCCCAGCGTCCGGCCGGAATACGAGCGAGGATCTGTTGGCTGCGCACAGGGTCGTTGCGCAAGGCTTCGGTGTTGTCGGTGTCGATGTAGCCGGGGGCGATCGCGTTGACGTTGACGCCTTTGCTGGCCCACTCGTTGGCGAAAGCCATGGTCAGCTGGCCTACTCCGCCCTTGCTGGCTGCGTAGCCGGGAACGGTGACACCGCCTTGGAAGGTCAGTAGTGACGCGGTGAATACGATTTTCCCGTAGCCGCGTTCTACCATGCGCTTGCCGAGTTCGCGGGTGAGCACGAACTGGGCGTTGAGATTGATTTCGATAACCTTGTCCCAGTACTCGTCGCTGTGCTCGGCAGCGGGAGCGCGCAAGATGGTACCGGCGTTGTTGACCAGAATATCGATTCTTGGGTAGTCGGCGTTCACTTGTTCGATGAAGGCGTGCAGCGCTTGGCGGTCGCCGAAGTCGCAGCTATAAGCCTTGAAGGATCGGCCGAGGGCTTGGACTTCCTTGTCAACATCGCAGCCCGCTTCGAGAGTGGCGCTGACGCCGATGATGTCGGCGCCGGCTTCGGCGAGAGCGAGCGTCATGGCTTTGCCGATACCGCGTTTACAGCCCGTAACGAGGGCGATTTTTCCTGTGAGATCGAATTGCTTCATGGGTAAATGCGTTGAGTTTCCCCTACACGTAAGATTGTTCGCATGAACTGTGTTGGAATTGAGTCTGGCTTGGCAAGGGGGAATGTACGGAGCGTCTTCTGTCTGTCAGGATGCGGCTTGCGAATGCGGCACGGTGGACAAACGCTCGGCAGCGAAGACGACACCAAACGCCGCGCAGCAACTGCCCTGCCAATGATTGCTATCCCTAGAAACCCAAACAGGCCGGCCCGCGATAGCGAGCCAGCCTGCCTGTTTAAATAGAGTTGCGCGAAGGTCCCTCGACCTGCGGCTTCCCGCACTAGTGGAGGAAGCTGCGGATGCCGGTGGCGGTGAGGGTCATGTTGTACTCGTTGGCCGCCTCGATGATGAGGTCGCTGCGGAGCGAGCCACCGGTCTCCACGATGTGCTTCACGTTGGAGCGGCTGGCGCGGTCGATGTTGTCGCGGAACGGGATGAAGGCATCGGAGCCGAGGCAGATGTCGTCGTACTGCTTGATCCACTCGGCGCGCTCTTCGCGGGAGATGGGCTCGGGACGCGTATTGAAGTTCTCCAGCATGTTGGCTTCCTCGTGGGCGCTGAGGCTGTCCCAGAGCAGGTACTGGTCGATCAGGTTGGTCTTTTCCACCTTCTTGAGGCCATCCTTGAAGTCGAGCCCGCGCACCTTGGGGTGGCGTTGCAGGAACCACTTGTCCGCCTTGTCGCAAGCGAGGCGGGTGCAGTGAATGCGGGACTGCTGACCGGCGCCCATGCCCACGATCTGGCCGTCGTAGGCGATGCTGATGGAGTTGGACTGGGTGTACTTGAGGGAGATGGCGGCGACCAGCAAGGTGTCGAGGGCTTCCTCGGAGATGTCCTTGTTGGCGGAGAGCACGTTCTTGAAATCGTCCTTGGTGAACAGGCGGCTGTTGCGGTCCTGAGCTACGGTGACGCCGAAGATTTCGCGCTTTTCGATGCCGGTGGGCATGAAGTCGTAGTCGATCTCCAGCATGCAGAATCCGCCCTTCTTCTTTTGCTTGAGGATCTCGAGGGCTTCCGGCTCGTAGCCCGGGGCGATGATGAGGTCGCTGACCTCCGTCTTGAGGAATTGGGCGAGGCTCACGTCTACGACGTCGCTCACCGCGAGCACGTCTCCGAAGGAGCAAAGGCGGTCGCCGCCGCGAGCCCGCACGTAGGCGCTGGCTACGGGCGAAAAGTCGGTGGTCTTGAGGAACTGGGACTCCTTGAAAGCGTCGTCGATGGGCTTGGCGATGGCCGCTCCGGCGGGGCTTACGTGCTTGTAGGAAGCGGCGGAAGCCTTGCCGGTGGCTTCCTTGAGCTCGCGCACCAGCTGCCATGAGGTGAGGGCGTCGAGCATGTTGATGTAGCCCGGGGCCCCATTTACGATCTTGATGGGTGAAGGCTCCGGAAATTCCAGGAACGCTTCTTTCTGGTGAGGGTTTGTGCCGTAGCGGAGAGAGATCATGCCCCTCTCTATGCGAGCGGTTTCGGCAAATGCAACATCAGGAAATCGCCCTTTTTGATTTATCGGTATATCGTGAGAGCATCTTGAGGGTTGCAATCTCTGGAACCAGCCTCTTTTAGCTGATGGCACACCCCTGCTACCCAAGTTCCCAAAACCATGACGACCGCTTCCCTGAAAAGACTTACCGCAATCGCCTGCGGCCTTCCCGCCCTCTCCGTTTTCGCAGACGGCTTGCCCCAACTGGACTGGGAAGAGCTGAGCAAGACCAATCCCTGGGAGTATACGGAGCTTCATCTCGAAGTTCCAGTGGTGACGCCCGGCGAATACGGCAGCGCCCCCTCGGACGCGGTGGTGCTCTTCGACGGCAAAGACCTTTCCGCTTGGGAAAAGACTCCATTCGGCGAAGGCGTGGCGGTGGACCGCACGGAGTATTACCTGAAGCAATACGAAGAAGGAGCCGACTGGGGTGCGGCCACTTGGCAGGTGGAAAACGGGGAAATCGTGGCGGGCCAGAAGCAGGGAGCCATCGCCTCCCGCCAAGCCTTCGGCGACATGCAGTTGCACATCGAGTGGCAGGTGCCGGTTTTGGAAGGCAAGCGAGGACAGGAGTACGGCAACAGCGGGATCTTCCTCATGGGCATGTACGAAGTGCAGGTGCTCAACTCCTACCAGAACGAGACCTACTCCAACGGGCAGGCTGCTTCCATCTACAAGCAACACTCCCCGCTCGCGAACGCCTCCCGAGCTCCCGGGGAATGGCAGAGCTTCGATATGATTTTCACGGCCCCGCGCTTTTCGGAGAAAGGCACATTGGTCAGCCCAGCGCAGCTCACGGTGCTGCACAACGGCGTCCTCGTGCAGCACAACGCGGTGCTGCAAGGACCCACTGCCTTCATCGGCGAGCCCTACTACATTCCCCATCCGCCCAAGCTGCCCCTCGTCCTGCAGGACCACGACAACCCCGTGCGCTACCGCAACATCTGGGTGCGCGAACTGTAGGAGCCGCAGGGAGCGGCTAAAGCTGTGCCCTGGTCGGGTGGTGTAATGATCCTGCAACGCGGCTGTCTGGGGCCTTCGACTTTGCTCAGGCTAGACCAAACAGCCCTACCCTCGCGAATACCGCACACAGTATCAATCGCTTCGGAGCGCCGCTACGATTAAGTTTCGGCATTGCCAAGCGCTAGGCTCTGAGTTTCTCATCCGCAGCTTCAAATGGCGGAAAAGCAGCTCACTCTCCACACCTCGAACCGGGTTGAAAAACTGGCGGCTCGACTGGTGGACGTTTCTCGAGCCTTGCCGCTAAAAAACGCCCTTTCGCAGGAAACGGTTATGACCCTCAATCCGGGAATCGCTCGTTGGCTGCAGTTCGAAATCGCCAAGCTTACGGGGGTTGCCTTCGGCTGGGACTTTCCCCTGCCGGGCAAGCTCTTCTCCCGGGTTCTGAAAGGCTTCGAACCCAGCTTCGAAGCGACAGGAGCCTTCCCCGAGGACGTGGCCCGCTGGCACTTGCTTGACCTACTGGGAAAATTGGAGGACCAGCCGCGTTTCGCTCAAGTCCGCAGCTACTGCCAGCAAGCCGAGGGAACCCGCCGCCTTGGCTTCGCCAGCCGGCTCGCCAAGCTTTACGACGAGTACTTGGTCTATCGGCCCGACGTCATCACGCAGTGGGAGGACCAGCCCTACGAATCGCGTTTCGACTGGCAGGCGGAGCTTTGGCGTCGCCTCGTCAGGTCCCTGTATCCAAAAAGCAAGACGCCTCGCCATATCGCTCGATTGACCCATGAACTCGTTCGCGGCCAGATTCTCGAACTGGGGATTCAGCCGCAGCACTGGCCGGAACGGCTTTTCGTGTTCGGAGTGTCCTCGCTCGCCCCGCTCTACCTCGACCTGCTCGACCAGCTGTCGCGCTACCGCCCCGTGCACGTCTTCCTGCTGCAGCCTTCCGACCAGTACTGGGCAGACTTGAAGAGCAGCAAACAAATCCAGAAGATCACCAAAAAGGCGGCCCGCAAGGCGGGCCATCGCCTCAGCCAACCGGAAGACTGGTTATTCGAAACCGGAAATCCGCTGCTGCCCGCCTTCGGCAAGCAAAGCCAAATGTTCCTCGACCTGCTGATCGACAAGGATCCCCAGCAAGACGACAGCCAGTTCGAGCTTCCAGACGAGTCGCAGAGCCAGCTCCACTGCCTGCAGGCTGACTTGTTCAACATCGAAGACCGAGACCTTGCACGCGGCTCGACCCCCTTCCCGCCCTACGACGGCAGTCTGCAGCTTCACTCCTGTTCCAGCCGTCGCCGGGAGGTAGAAACGGTCTGGGACCTCATTGTGCAGCGGCTCGACCAGCAGCCTAAGCTGAAGGCCAGCGACATCCTTGTCATGGCTCCAGACATACAAGACTACCGCTCCCACGTCGAAGCCGTCTTCAAGGCGAAACGCGGCACTCACCTTGAAATCCCTTACTCCATAGCCGACAACGCAGCTGGCAGCCGTCCCGGTGTCTTGAGCGGGCTCTTCGCCATACTGCAATCCGTATCCACGCGAGCAAGCGCGGCTGAAATTATGGCCTTGCTGGAAACGCCGCTTCTCCGAGAGGTATTCAGCTTTTCTGACCGAGACTTGGAGTGTATCGAATCCTGGATACGAGAACTTGGCATCACCTGGGGCTGGAACGCGGAACATCGCTCTCAACACTACAGCTTCGCGACCGACCGCAACACTTGGCGCGAGCTGCGCATCCGCCTCTTGTCCGGCAGCCTTTTCTCGCGCGAAGCGGCAACGCCTCAAGGTATCCTTGCCTATCCAGAAATCGAGAGCGATCTGGCTGACACTGCCGGCAAGCTGCTCGAATGCCTCGAGCTGGTGCGTTCCTTGCGCCAAGGCTACCATCAAAGCCACACCCTTGCCACCTGGCAGGAACGCATGACCTCCCTGCTCTTAGCCCTGCGTTGCGAAAGGGAAGACTGGCAACGCGACTTCCAGCAAGCAGGAGACCTTGTCCGCGAAACCTTGCCCGCCCTGGAGGATACGCTTGCAAGCGGCGCGGAAGCCTATCGAGCTCTGGCGGAGAAATTCGAGTCGAGCGCTTCCGGCGGGGGCTACCTCAGTGGGGGAGTCACCTTTTGTTCCCTCAAGCCCATGCGGGCGATTCCAGCCGACACGGTCTGCCTGATGGGAATGAACCGCTCTGACTTTCCTCGGAGTGGCAAACGCCCCAGTTTCGACCTAATGGCAACCGAAACCCGTATCGGAGATCGCAATACACGAGACGAAGACAGGCAGTTCTTCCTCGAAACCTTGCTATCGGTCCGCGGACGATTCGCCATCACTTACCAAGGACTGTCTCCAAACAGCGACACGCGAAACGAGCCGTCGTCGGTTGTTGAAGAACTGATGAGCTACCTCGAGAACGCCATGCAGCCCGAGGACTTCGATCGCATTCAGCATCGCCAAAAACGGCAATCCTTCGACCCGAGCTATTTCGAAGGCGAGCAGGCAACCTACGATCCAGACCGAGCCGCCCTACGCAATCGCTTCCTAGGCTCGGGCACCCCTCCTGAAAACGAGACAGTCGAAGTCCCGGAGCCCCTCAACCGCCTTGACGAGCTCGAAGCCATTGACCTCGAGGAGCTCGTACGTTTTTTCAGCGACCCGGCGAAAGCCTTCGCAACCTCCGCCGCCAAGCTGAAGATCGTCGGCGACGAAGATTCCCTGCCGGAGATCGATCCGCTCTTCTCCAGCGGATTGAACCGCTACAAGCTCCGGGACGCATTCGCGCAAGCTATCAGCGAGGGCGACAGCCTGGACGCAATCAGCTACGCCAGCGTTGCCCAACAAAAGCAATTGCCAGCCGGCTTCCTCGAAGCGCCCAGCTTCGCTTCGGAACGCGAACGCGCCGAGCGTTTGCTTGCTAGCTTGGGCGACCTTTCGAGCGAAACGACCTACCTCGAAAAAGAGCTCGATGGAATACGGCTATGCGGAGAGGCGACAATCCACACGCAGACGGGCTTGCAAGTGATTGTGGAGGCCGGCGAACTGAAAGCGAAGCGCGTACTTTCAGCATGGATACGCCATGTCTTCGCATCAGCCCTGAGTCCCGCGTTTAGCGGCGAGACCATCGTGCTCAGCCTACACGAAAAAGGAGCCCCCTTCCGCTTCGAAAAAATAGACACAGCCACGCAAAGGCTTGCGGAACTGGTCGACCTCTATCGCAAAGGCCAGCAAGCGCCCCTGCCCTTTTTTCCGTCGGTCTCAGAGACCGCCTGCAAGAACTGGCTTAAGGAGCCCGCGGACGACGAAGCCCAACGCATCGAGAACGTATTGGAAAAAGCCCGACGCGAGGTGCGAAGCAGCCGCACCGAGAGCCCTTTTCGCAGGGACTTCGAATGGTCCGACTACGAACGCATTTGCTTTGGCGAACTCTACACTCCCGAGAAAGAATTCCTCGATTGCGCCCTGCTCGTCTGGGAACCTTGTTTGAATGCGAAGGGAAAATTGAGTTTGGCTGACTTGAAAGGAGCGAAGGCGTGATCGACTTACTCAAGGGAACGACGCTAATCGAGGCGAGCGCCGGTACTGGAAAAACCTACACGCTCTGCCGCATCGCACTGCAGCTGACGCTGCAACAAGGGATAACGCTCGACCGCATCCTAGCTGTCACTTTCACAGAGGCCGCTACGGAGGAGCTCGCAGCCCGTATCCAAAAACTGTATCAATCCACATTGCGCGAGCTCGAGCTAGGTGAGCCCAAGGAACAGCTGTTAATCGACTGCATGGCTCTCGATGGTTTCGATCCCGAGCTGGCGAAAAACGCCTTGCGCTATAGCCTCGAGGTTTTTGACGAAGCTCCCATCTCGACCATCCACAGCTTCTGCAAACGCTCCTTGGATTTAGTCGCGCTCGAAACGAAGACGCCTTTCGATGCCGAACTGAGCCAGATAGAGGAGCAACTGATCGAGCAACTGCAATCTGAATACATCCGCCAAAACGTACTCGAAGCCTCCATAGCCTTGAGCTTGGCCTTGAGCTCCCAAAAATCGTTCGAGTCGCGACTGCAAGACATCGGCAGGCAAAGCGCCACCCACCCCGAAGCTCAGCTACGCCCCACCCCGAAGCCCGTCGACTTGGCTGCCTTGGAACGCAGATTCGAGGAAATTCCCCAAGCGGTGCAAAGCCTGCTCGAGCGAAAAGCGGACTACCTGCCGCACCTGAGAAAGAACGGAAAGATCGCTAAACACCTCAGCGGAGACTCAGTGGACTGGCTCGCCTGCGCCCAAAGAGGAAGCCTGCTTCCACAAGATCTCGCATGGCTGGAGGACTTCACGAGCGAAGCTTGGGGCAAGGGCCTAAATAAGAGCGGAAAGGACCTACCGATCCCTCCTCTCGTCAGTTTGCTCGATGGCGTTCTCGAACAAATTGACGCTGCCTTTTCGTCATTGATCTACCACTACAAACCCTGGCTCTCCGAGCGATTGGAAAAAGCCAAGCTACAAGCCAACGTTATCAGCTTCAACGATCTGCTACACCACCTGAACCGAGCGTTGAAAAGCGAAGCAGGCGAGCGTGTGACCTCGTTTCTCGCAGGCAAATACGACGCCGCCCTGATCGACGAGTTTCAAGATACGGATCGCGTGCAGCTGGAGATCGCCAAAACCCTCTTCGGCCAAGGCGAGCATTACCTTTTCTACATCGGAGATCCCAAGCAAGCGATCTACCGCTTTCGCGGAGCCGACATATTCGCTTATTTCCAAGCCACGGAAGCTGGAGGCATTCGCAAGCAAGCGCTTGCCAAGAACTTTCGTTCAGCGCCACGCCTCGTACACGCCGTAAATACGCTCTTCCAGCACGCCCAGGCAGGTTTTGTGGATGAGCGCATCGCTTTCGAAGCGGTCGGCTCAGGGGTCGACCCGAACAGCTTCCCCACTTGCCAGAGCCCATTTCAAATCCATCAGCTAGCGCTCTCCGAAATGGAGAAGCCATCCGGTAGCGGTTGGTATCGCGACGTGCTTGCGGAGAGGGCGGCCAACGATTTGGTCGCTCGCATCAATGCCGATCCTGCCTTCGATCCCGCGGACGCCGCCTTTTTGGTTAACAGTAAGCACGAAGCGGATACGATTAGCCAAGCCCTCGCAAAGCGAGGACTGTCCTCCGCCCTCAGGGCGGACCGCAGCGTTTTCAAGACTCAGGAGGCTTCGGACCTTGCCAAAGTTCTCGCTGCGCTCGCCTCGCCCACCCGCTCCAGCTTGAAACGGGGTGCTCATGCGGCACTTGATCATTCCCTATCAGCAAGGGATATGGCACAGGCTGCTTACGAGGATTTATCGACTCCAATTTTTGAATACATAACCGAATGGTCCAAGGAGTGGTTCTCACGAAACTTCGACGTGGCCCTCATGGGGCTCCTGCGCTTGATCGAGGGGGATGCCGCCAGCGGCCTAGATTCGGAGCGTCGATACGCGAACCTAAGCCAACTCGCGGAGCTCTTGTCGCACGCCCGCGACACGGATGCCCTGAGTCCACGCGGGCTCCTCAATTGGTTGCTGCGCAAGGCGGACGCAAACGTGTCCCAAAACGAAGACTGGCAAACCCGCATCAGCAGCGACGAAGGCAAGCCGCAAATCATCACGGTACACAAGAGCAAGGGGCTGCAGTTTCCTGTCGTTTACCTGCCTTTCCTCGGATTACGGCGGGTCAAGACCGACGAGTTATCGGCAAGCTACCACGGACCTGAGAACGAGATGATCATCGACTACGCTCCGGAAGCAGGATCCGTCTCATCGACCCACGCCCAGCGCGAAGCCCTCGCGGAAGACGTCCGTTTGCTCTACGTAGCCCTGACCCGCGCCGAGCGGGAAAACATCGTGTACCTTTGCCCCGAAGAAATGGTGAAGTCCTCCGCCTGCTCTAGCTTTGCACAGTTCCTCTTGGATGAAGGGCTAAAGGCCTCAAGCAGTGAGGTCGGGGAGAAGCTCACTCAGATCGCCTCAGCTTCCGATGGCGCCATCTCGTTTCAAACAGCGCCGCTCGACACTGGCGAGTTCGTCCCCCTGCAGCGGTCGCTCAGCAGCGCATCAATCGAAAAAGTATCAGCCCGTCCACTACAGAAACGAAGACGACTTCCGCTTCCGGAGCGGGTGCTCAGCTTCTCGGCTCTCAACAAGAGCCTCCACAGCGAGGAGCAAGATGCCCCAGTGGAAAAGACCGAGCAGGACTCGGCCATGAGCGACGAAGCGGCGCAGGCGCCCGAGCCCAGCTTCGAGGAAGAGCCCGAAGGAATCAGCATCTTTACATTGCCCAAAGGAACGCATGCCGGCGACCTGCTGCACTTGATTCTGGAACGTTTCGACTTTAGCCGCCCCGAAACCTTAGCTGCGACCACTCAGCAAGCGTTTGATGCCCTTCAATTCGAGCCACGAGATTTCGAGCCCATCGTAGCGGGACAAATCGCCGCCATTGCCAAGGCTAAATTGACCAGCGATTTTGGCGCCTTCTCCCTCGAAGGGATACCCGCCCACAAGCGTGTCCCCGAGCTCGAGTTCGCGTATCCAGTATCCGGTGATGTCAAGCAAGGCATCCTCGATGCTCTCTCTGCGAACGACCTCGGCGCCATACCCGAGACCTGGTTGCAAGGCATCGGAAGAACGGATGCGAGCTTGCCCGCCTCCATGCTACGCGGTTTCATAGACTTGGTGCTCGAACACGAGGGGCGCCTCTACGTTTTCGACTGGAAGAGCAACTACCTCGGCCCCACGCCAGCCGACTACGACGTGCGGGCCATCCAAGGTTCGATGGCGGAACACAACTACTATTTGCAATACCTGCTTTATTGCGTGGCGGTTAAACGATTCGCTGCGTGGCGCTATCCCGGCCAGCCCTTTGAGGATCTGTTCGGCGGCGTTTTCTACATTTACGCCCGCGGCATTAGCCCGGGACGAGAGACCGGAATCTTCTATGACTGTCCGTCCGCCGCCCTGCTCGATTCCCTCGACCGGGCGCTCGCCAACGAAGGGAGCTTCGTATGATCAAGGAACGCGACGAATTTTCTGTGCTGAACGAGCATCCCTTTACGGCAAGCGACCGCATGCTGGTGCGGCACTTGCGCGAGGATTGGGGAGAGAGCGGCTACTGGATCTTGCTGGCAGCGGCGTTCTGCAACCTAGCGGTCAGGGAGGGGCATACCTACCTGGACCTCGCCAATCCCAACTTCAACACCGTCTCCCCGCCTCGCTCTTGGCCGGGAACCGACCGCTGGACCGAGCTGCTGGCGGTCAGCCCCATCGTGCAGCACGAAGCCTGCGAAGAGGACAAGCCTCTGGTGCTGAGCAGCGGAAGCTGCTTGTATCTAGAAAAATACTACAGCTACGAAAGAAAATTGGCAGCGCGGATTCGCCAGCGCGCCCTCGATTCCTCCGTAGCCTCCGCGAATCCAGACCCCGTGCAGCGTGCCGCTGACCAGTCCTTTTTCGTCATCACTGGAGGCCCCGGAACAGGCAAGACCACGTTGGCCCTGCGCTACCTCGATCGATTGCTCGACGCCTGGGAGGGAGATCGCCCGGCTCGCTTCGCCGCTATCGCCCCAACCGGAAAAGCCGCCGCCCGCTTGTCGGAATCCATCGCCAACGGAGTCAAGTGCATGGACGTGAGCGCCAGCCGCAAGGACGAGCTGCTTTCTGTGCCCTGCTTGACGATTCACCGCCTGCTGGGAAGCTTGCCGCATCGATCCTCTTTTCGCCGCAACCGCAAGCATCCGCTTCGCTACGACACCTTGGTGATCGACGAGAGTTCGATGATCGACCTGCCCTTGATGATGCGGCTGTTCGAAGCCTTGCCCGACTCTTGCCAGGTTCTGTTGCTCGGCGACAAGGACCAGCTCGCGAGCGTGGACGTAGGCTCCGTCCTGAGCGACATCCTCAAGGCGGCTGAAACAGAAAGGTCAGCCCTGCGCCACGCAGTCGAGCGACTCAGCAAGACGTATCGATTTTCCGAGGACAGCGGCATCTACCAGCTTTGCAATGACGCGAAACAGGGAAATTGGGAACATTTCTCCTCCTTCTTGAAGTCGCCAAGCCCGGACGTCTCGTTTCACCGTCTCGAGCCCGAGTCCAAGCGCATTCCCCAAGGCCTGGTGGAACGCGGAATCGAACGGCATCGCCGCCTCTCTACGGCAAGCGAGCCAGCTGCAGCCCTGGCTCGTCTCGGGGAAAGCATGATGCTTAGCCCGACGCGAAGCGGACCGTTTGGAACGCTCGAATACAATCGACTGGTGCGGAGCCGCATCCTCAGAGACCTTGGACACGAGGGGCATGAGACAATCCCGCTAGCGGGTGAACCCATTATCGTATTGGAAAACGACTACGAGCTGGAGCTCTTCAACGGCGACCTAGGGCTCCTCTGGCAAGAGGATGAGCTCCTATTTGCCTGCTTCGAGAGCGCGGACGGAGGCTACCGTCGTTTCCGCGTCTCCGAGTTGCCCCGTCACGAGTCGGCCTTCGCCCTCACGATTCACAAGAGCCAAGGCTCGGAATTCGAATCCGTTGACTGCCTCTTTGGGCCGGAGGCTTCGCAGAACTTGACCCGCGAGCTGATCTACACCGCCTTCAGCCGCGCCAAGCGCCAGCTGACCCTGTTCGCGGATCTCAAGAGCCTGGAAGGCGGGATCGGGCGGCAGGCGTTGAGAGCCACCCGCTTGGCTGAACTGCTCGGAGACCAGCAAGAACTGTCGGCTTCCAACCCGTCGTAAAAGTCCATTCGCTTGCCTAATAGGGCCTTTAAGACGAGGATTCTATAAGGCGAGCCGCCGCCTTCTTTACTTGAAACCAAGGGCGCTATTTCATTGTCTAACCGATAGGATTTATCGATAAACCTAAACCCTGAAAATGACGACAACCCCCAATCGCAGAACCTTTCTCAAAAAGGGAGCCATGGCAGTCGCTTCGACCTTTGCGGCGCCCATGATTCTTCGAGCCGCCACTTTAGGTCGCGGACAACCCGGCCCCAACAGCCGCATCAACATCGGCCTCATCGGCAACGGATTGATCATGGGCGGCCACCGCAGCTACTTTCGAGCCCGGGAGCACACTGTGGTGGCGGCTGTTTGCGACCTCTATCGGGACCGCATGGAGTCGGCTCTGGCTGAATGCCGACAAGAGAACAATGCCTGCCAGGCTTACTTGGACTACGAGGAGGTCCTGCAGCGCAGCGACATCGACGCCGTGGTGATCGGCACGCCCGACCATTGGCACGCCGCCATCGCCATCGCCGCCATGAAGGCTGGCAAGGACGTCTACGTGGAGAAGCCCATGACCCTGACCATCGAGGAAGGCAAGGCTGTGGTCGCCGCGGAAAAGCGTTACGGACGCATCCTGCAAGTCGGCTCCCAGCAACGCTCCGAAAACGCCTTCCGCAAAGCCGCGGAGATCGTGCGCAACGGTTGGATCGGCAAGGTCAAGCAAGTCCACTGCAACCTTGGTTCCTTCGACGCACCCACCGACTATCCGGAAGAGCCCATCCCCGAAGGCTTCAACTACGAAAAATGGCTGGGGCCCACCCCTTGGGAGCCCTACAACTCCAAGCGGGTCGAGAGTTCCTACAGCGGGGGCTGGCGCAACTTTTGGGAGTACGGCTCCCGCAAGAACGGGGACTGGGGAGCCCACCACTACGACATCACGCAGTGGGCCCTCGATCGCGACGACAGCGGCCCCGTACGCTTCGTTCCCAAGGGCGAGGATCAGCCGTATCAGTACTACGAGTACGACGATGGAGTACGTGTCATCCGCGATTGGGGGGACTTCAAAGGGCACATGATCCGCTTCGTTGGCGAAGAGGGGGAGGTGATGGTGAGCCGAGACAACCGATTGGACACCCTCCCCGTCTCTCTGGCCGGCCGCCCCCTCGAACCGAGCGATACCCGTCTCTACAAAAGCGTCGACCACCGCGCGAATTGGATCGAGAGCATCTACACCCGCAAGCCTACCATTTGTCCTGCGTCCGTCGGGCACCGTACCGCTACCATCTGCCAGTTGGCAGGTATCGCCGAAAGGCTTGGCCGCACAATCAAATGGGATCCCGTATCCCAGCAAATCCAAGACGATCCTCGCGCCGCCCTTTGGCAAGACCGTCCCCGACGCGCTGGCTACGCGCTCCCCGTTTAAAAGTAAGGAAAAGTGAATACAGATACGAAAATGACTTTCCTAGCAAAAATTTCCCTCCGCACGCTCGCAGCAACCTTCGCTCTGGGAGCGATGCCCCTCTCTTTCGCCCAGATTTCCGATGCGGAGCTCGACTCGATCTTCGATCGCCTCAACGGCGACGATTTCGCCGCACGCTATGCCGCCCGCATGGACTTGCAAGATGAGGTTTCAGCGGCCACGGCTCCCGGAAAGGAAGCTCAGCAGGCGATCGTGGAGCAGCAATTGCTGGAGCGACTGCAGAGCGAACCCTTGCTCACGACCAAGCTGTGGATTCTGCGGCAAATCGAATCCATTGGTTCCGAAGCCGCTATCCCGCAGCTCCGCCAGCTAGTCGATTCCGGAGACGGCGAGCTTGCCAAGGGAGCTCGCATGGCGATGGACCGCATCGTTCCCCCACCACAGCCCGAGCCGCCTCCCTACGAAGGCCTGTCCGCCTCAGAGCTGGCTGACCTCGCTCGCAATGCGCCCAATCGCTCGATCCGCTATCGAGCATTTATGCAGCTGAGCAAGCAGGACGCCAAAGCTGCGGCGGCGGTCATGCTCGACGCGGAGGCTTCCGCAGCGGAGTTCATCCGCATCGCGATGAATTCTTCCAGCTCGCTGCTGCGCAGAGAAGCGCTTGCCCAACTCGACTCCCCAAAGGTGTCGCACCAGATAGCCGTCCTCGGCGCTCTCAGCGAAAAGCTGCCCCAATCCGTCGAGAAGTCGCTGCTCCGTTTGCTTGAAAGCGAAAACGAAACCCTGGAGCTGCAGACGATCGAAGCTCTGGGAAGAGCCGGCACCGCCCGCAGCCTGCAGGCCTTGCTTTCGCGCATCGAGGCCCGTTCCCGCGACCTCCGCGATGCGGCGGCTGACGCTCTGGCAGCTATCCCAGACAGCAAGATCGATCGCAGCTTGCGCAAGATGCTGAAACGCGGAGCCGTCGAAGAGCGCGTCCTAGCCCTCAAGGCTTTGAGCCTGCGAGCGAGTCCCGGCGTCAACCGGTTGGTGAACGCTTACGCTGCTGACAGCGATCTGGACAACCCCCTGCGCGAAGAGGCGATTTCCAACATGGAGCTGGTGGGCGACGTCGACAGCTTCCCCATCCTCGTCGACATCGTGCTGAACGAAGCCCAGTCCGGCCTGCGGCGCGACGCCCAGAAGACGCTGAAACGCATGTCGCTTCGATTGGCCGACCCCGATGCCGCTTGGGCAGCCTTCGAGCAGGGCTTTGCGGCGAGCGAGGGCGACGTCGATACCCAACTCGCGTTGCTGCTGGTCAGCGACGCGGCGCCAAACGCAGAGGCCATTGCCTTTCTCAAGTCGCTCTGGAACGCAGAGGACCCTCGCTTTCGCAAGACGCTGCTGCGCGTTCTACCGGCTTGGCGGAACTGGGACGGCGGGTTCGCTCTGCTCGAGCTGGCGGCGGCGTCCGACGAATCTCAAGGGCTGCAGGACCAGTGTTTTGCCGGAATCGGTAAGCTCATCCTAGGCAGCGACGCCACCTATCCGATGGATGTGAAATTCGAACTGGCGGCCGCGGCGCTCGATCAGGCCAAGAATCCGCGTCAGCGCCAGTCGGTCATAACCGGCTTCCGCTACTCGACTTGGCGTGAACGGGTGCACGTGACCTACAACGAAGTCGATCCCGAGCTCAAGGAAGCGGTGCTCGAATACGCCAAGGATTGAGCTGAACCTATCACATTTGCTAGGCGTCTCCAACGACTGGAGACGCTTTTTTTGCGCCTGCGGACCGCTCTCCCCTACTTGCCGCAGCCCCCTCGTGGCGAACCGAGGATAGCGACGCCAGATAGAGTGAACGCAATTTCTCTGTTTTCGCACGCAAAACCTCAATCGACGGTCTCAACGGTGCAGTGCTTTTTTTGGTGATATTATTGGGTTAGCCACCATCATCGCGAACTGATTGCCAAAAGGGCCTCTCAAAACGGGCCTATAAGGCGCATTCGAATCCCGAAAAGAACCCGAATTAACCCAATATGTCTTCCCCCCAAAATCGCCGAACCTTTCTCAAAAAAGGGGCTATCGCTGCGGCATCGACCCTCGCCGCACCGATGTTCCTCAGCGCCGCGACGCTTGGACGCGGCCAGCCCGGTCCAAACAGCCGCATCAACATCGGCCTGATCGGAAACGGCCTCATCATGAGGGGCCACCGCAGTTACTATCGCGGGCGCGACAACACCGTCGTAGCAGCGGTTTGCGACCTCTACGACGATCGACTGCAGGACGCGCTTGAGGAATGCCGCAAGGAGAACAATGCCTGCGCCGGCTACAAAGACTACGAGGAACTGCTTGCTCGCAAGGACATCGACGCAGTCGTGATCGGTACCCCCGACCACTGGCACGCCGCCCTCTCCATCGCAGCCATGAAGGCCGGCAAGGACGTTTATGTCGAAAAGCCGATGACCCTGACGATCGAGGAGGGCAAGGCCATGGTGGCGGCGGAAAAACGCTACAATCGCATTTTGCAGGTGGGATCGCAGCAGCGCTCCGAAAGAGCTTTCCGCAAGGCCGCTGAAATCGTACGTAGCGGCTGGATCGGCAAAGTAAAGGAAGTGTACTGCGGGCTCGGTTCCTTCCCTGCCCCGACGGCTTATCCCGAACATCCCGTGCCGGAAGGCTTCGACTACGAGAAGTGGTTAGGGCCTAGCCCTTGGGAGCCCTACCACGAAGAGCGCGTAAAAAGCAATTACGGCGGCGGCTGGAGATGTTTCTGGGAATACGGTTCTCGCAAAAACGGCGACTGGGGCGCTCACCACTACGACATCACGCAGTGGGCCCTCAATCGCGACAACAGCGGACCTGTCCTCTTCGTTCCGAAAGGCTACGACGAGCCGTATCAGTATTACGAGTACGACGATGGCATTCGCGTCATTCGCGATTGGGGCGATCGCAAGGGACATATGATTCGCTTCGTCGGCGAAGAAGGAGAAGTCATGGTAAGTCGCGGCGGACGCATCGACACCACCCCCACCTCGCTGGCTGGCACTCCGCTTGGCCCGTCTGACCAGCGACTTTACAAGAGCGACGACCACCGCGGCAACTGGGTCGAAGGCATCTATACGCGAAAGCCCACTATTTGCCCCGCTACGGTAGGACATCGCACGGGTACTGTCTGCCAGCTCTCGGGAATCGCAGAGCGTCTCAACCGTCCCATCAAATGGGATCCCAAGGCCGAACAAATCCTAGACGACCCCTATGCCGCCCGTTGGCAAGATCGTCCGCGACGCGCAGGCTACGAACTCCCAGCCTAATCGTATCCAAGAAGCGTATACAAAGGAAAATAACGCCATGAATTTCACAGCAAAACTCTCCCTTAAACCTCTATCTGCTGCCCTCGCCCTGCTCGCGCTCCCGCTTAGCTACGGGCAAATTCCGGCGGAGGATCTTGATTCAATCTTTAGCCGTCTCGACGGAGACGACTACGATGCCCAATACGACGCTCGCATGGACCTGCTGGCAGCTGTAGCAGAGGCTACCGCTCCCGGAAACGAAGATCAGCCCAAGCAGGTCGAGGCCCAACTATTGCAACAGCTTAAAAAGGAATCGAAGCTGACAACTCAACTCTGGATCCTGCGACAGCTCGCGCTTGTCGGCTCCGATTCATCCATCGACACCTTGGAAGCGCTGCTCAGGTCAGAAAACCGAGAACTCGTAGACGGGGCGAGGATGACGCTTCGCGTCCTGACGAACGACCCCAACGTGGAGGAAGCTCCTCAATTCAGCGACAAGCTCGACCAGCTTCTGCAAGACTTGGCCAATGCTGAAAACCCATCGATCAAGGCGGCAATCTTTGAAGCGATCGCCGAGAAAAGCCCGAAGCAAGCAGAAGCGATCCTTCTCAAGTCACCCCTTCCTGAATACATCCGGGTGGCCGCGACCTCAGGCAAGAGGCGCCTCGAGAAGGCGACGCAGAACCTGCTCGGGTCTGGCGACGTAGCGACTCAGATCGTGGTTCTCGGAGCGCTCGACGGCAAGATCCCTTCCAAGCTGGAAACCCAACTTATAGCCTTGCTGCAAAGCGAAAACGAAACATTGCAGCTGCAGACCCTAGAGGCGCTTGGACACGTCGGTTCAGCAAGGAGCTTGGACGCGGTTCTTGCCCTCAGCGATGCGCGCTCCAAGGATCTAAGCGACGCGGCGATTGAAACCTTGGCCTCGATCCAAGACCCTCGCCTAGACCGCAACTTGATGTCCGCGGCCCAAAAGGGAACAACCGAAGATAGAGTCAAAGCCCTCCGAGCGATGAGCTTCCGGGCAAGCGAGGGCATTTCCGATCTGGTCAACGCCATCGCCGCTAACACCGGCCTAGACGAGGCTTTGCGCGAAGAGGCCATTGCTTCCATGGAGCGGGTGGGCAACAACGACAGCCTTTCCGTTCTCGTTTCGATCGTACTGGAGGAAGGCAAGTCCGGACTTCGACGCGAGGCGCAAAAGGCCCTCAAGCGCATGACGCTGCGTACTGGGGACGCTGAAGCTGCGTGGGCGGCCTTCAAGGCAGGCCTCGATGCGGGAGACCTCGAGGCTAGGCAAGCCCTCATCCTCGTTGCCGACTCCGCTCCAAGCCCGCAGATGGTGGACTACTTGATGAACGCCTACGAGAGCGGTGACGAAAGTATCCAAAAAACGGTGATACGCGTCCTGCCTTCATGGCGTAACTGGGATGGAGGCAAGGCCCTGCTGGAAATCGCCCAAAAGGCTGGCAGCGACGAGAAGCTGCGCGCTCAGTGCTTCAAGGGAATTGGGCGCATCATCCTCGGCAGCGACGAAAACTACTCCTTCGATGGCAAGTACGAACTTGCAGGAGCCGCTCTCGAAGCTGCGAAGTCGGAAGCGGAGAGAAAGGCGATTCTCGATGGGTTCCGCTATGTCGTCTGGAAAGACAAACGCTACGTGTCGCAAAACGAGGTAGACCCGGAGTTAAAGGCAGCCGTCGAAAACGGTCAGGACAAGTAGTTGCTGCAGCGTATTCGCTTTTCGAGGACGGCCCACTGATTGGGTCGTCTTTTTTTTGTGGCATTGGTCGCCTTAGACTGCTCTTGCAGTGCGACGACGCGGAGGTCGTCCCTCCGCTTTTCTCAGCTTTCCCGCCAGTCGACGAGCTCGAGTTGGAGAGCTTTCTTGTTGCCGAAGGTGTTCCAGACGAGGCGGAAGGCGATGTCCACCGGCGTCTTGGCTGGAGGAATGCGATCAGCCATTTTCCAAGCGACCCCGGAGATCACTTGGTGGTGTCGGGTGGGCAAGGTGAAGCGAAAGTGAATGTCCTTGAATACGGTGACCTTGGAGCCGAAACGAATGCGGCGAGCTCCGAAGACAGGCTCGGGATTTGCCTGGCCGAAGGGTTCGAGCAGCGAAAGGTCCTTCATCAGTTTCGTATTGATATCCTCGAGACGCAGCCAAGCGGCTATCTGCAGGGTCTTCTCGACTTGATGCGTCGCTAGGTATTCGGCGAGGGCCTTGTCGAAGAAGGCGGCGAACTCAGGCACCCGCTCCTTCTTCAAGGAAATGCCGACCGCCATGGGATGCCCTCCCCAATTTTCCAAACGGTCCGAAAACGGAGCGAGGACCTCGACTAGGTTTACGCCCTCGATGCTGCGACCCGAGCCCTTGGCTAGGTCCCCTTCCCGGCCGAGTACGATTGCCGGACGGTTGAAGGCCTTGGAAACGCGGCTCGCTACGATGCCGACCACGCCGGGGTGCCAATCGTCTCCGTAAACCACGAAGCCGCTAGCCTCCGACTGCTCAGACTTGATTTGCTGCATGGCGCTTTCCGTCATGGCCCGCTCGATCTCCTGGCGCTCCCGATTAAAGGAATCGAGCTGCAGCGAGGTTTCCATGCAAAAGGAGGGGTCGTCGCTAAGGATCAATTCAACCGCAACGGAAGCGTCCGCCAAGCGTCCGCTCGCATTGATGCGAGGACCGAGACGAAAGGACACGTCGATAGGATTCACCCCGTGCCGCGCGGCCACGCCGGAAACCTTCATCAAGTTCTTGAGGCCGATGCGTTCCGTTTTGCTCAGCACCTGCAAGCCGATGCGGGCAAAGGTACGGTTCTCTTTATTGAGCGGCACCATGTCCGCCACCGTGCCCATAGAAACAAGGTCGAGGTAGTTTCGTAGCTTGATCTCGAAGGCTCGCGGATCGCCGCGCTCCCGACGGATCTTGAGGATGCCGTGGGCCAGCTTGAAGACCAATCCTACGGTGCAGAGCTGGCAATGATTCTCGCTGTCACGGTCGTTGACGTGCGGATTGACAAGAGTCACTTCCTCCGGGAGTTCCTCCTTTGCTTGGTGGTGATCCACGATGATCACCTCGCAGCCCGCATCCAGAATGCGCTGCACCGCCTCGACGGAGTTGGTGCCGCAATCCAAGGCGATGAAGAGGTCTGGCTGGTTTGCCTTGTTGAGAGCCCGCTCAACCGCCTTTTCGGACAGGCCGTATCCTTCCTCCAAGCGCAGAGGAACAATGTAGGCCGGATAGTTCTCGAACTCCTGCAAGATCGCCACCATCAAGGCTGTGCTGGTGACGCCGTCGACGTCGTAGTCGCCGCAGATAGCGATGCTCTGGCGATTGTCGATCGCCTGCGAGACGCGTTGGGCCGCCTTCTTGAGGTTGGCGATTTCGAAAGGGCAATCGATGGCCCCCAAGCGTGGGTCGAGGAAGCGTCGGGCTTCCTCGACATCGGAAAAATCGAGCCGAGCGAGCAGCTCGGCTACGGTCGGACCGACCTTAAGCGACGCTATATACTCCTTAGATAGATCGGTGGCGGGTGGACTGTATTCCCAGATAGCCAATGACTAGTCGTCTTTAGACGTGCCGCTGGAGGCAACCTTGGTGCTTACTTGCCAGTCGTACTCCGGCACGATGTCGTGGCTCGATTCGACGCTGCGGCGGTCTCCCTTGTGGTAGAAGTAGAAAACCGGGCTAGCGATGAAGATCGAGGAGAAGGTACCGGTGATGATACCAATGGTGAACGTAAAGGCGATATCGTTGATTACGCCCTTTCCGAACACCATCAGGGACACCGAGGCAAGCAAGGTGGTGATACTGGTGAGCAAGGAACGGGTGATCACCGCGTTCATGGCGATGTTGATGACTTCGCGGAGCTTGCTGGTCGGACGTAGCGTTAGTTCCTCGCGGATACGGTCGAAAACGACGATGGTATCGTTCAGCGAGTAACCGACGATCAGCAGGATGGCAGCGACCATAGGAGCCGTGAACTGGTGACCTGGGATCATGACGAACACGCCAATCGTTAGAAGGATGTCATGAACCGTCGCAACGACGGCGCCGACGCCATAGCCGATCTCGAAACGGAAGGCGATGTAGAGAAGGATCAGGCCAAGAGCCAAGGCAATGGAAAGAGCCGCGTTCTTCTGGATTTCAGCGCCGACGGAAGGACCGATTTCATTCTTTCCAAGCATCGCGTAACCAGCTTCTGGGTACGCAGCGACTAAGGCATCTACCGCAGGCTCGCCCTTTCCGAAAGCGGTTTGGATTCGCAGCACTTCGTCTCCTCCGCCAAGCTGGGCTTGGTAGAGCGGGTTGACCTCCCCGATGTCCGCTGCGGTCAAGGCGTCACGGATCTGCCCTTCGTCCAATCGTTGCTCGAAGGACATGATTACCTCGTCACCTCCCGTGAAGTCGATGCCCCAGATGCTGTCCCACTTCATGGCGAGAAAAACGACGCCTATCGCCACGACGCACCAAGAGGTGATAAAGGCGGGTTTACGGAACTTCATGAAGTCGATGTTGGAAGCGTCGAAGACCGAAAGCGTCTTGAACGACTTGAGCGTTCCGGTTGCGAAAAGCAGCTCGAGCAGAACGCGCGTAATGATCAGGGCGCAGAACATGGTAGTCATGACACCGATCGCCAAGGTGAGACCGAATCCCTTAACAGGTCCGGTACCGAGGCCGTACATCACGAAAGAAACGAGCAAAGTGGTAACGTTTGCGTCGAAGATGGTGGAGAACACCTTGTCGAAACCGCCTTCGACAGCGGACTTTAGCGCCTTGCCAGCGCGCAATTCTTCGCGAATACGCTCGAAGATGAGGATGTTGGCGTCCACCGCCATACCGACCGTCAGGACGATACCGGCGATCCCCGGAAGTGTAAGGGTGGCCCCGAAACTCGCGAGTACGCCGAGCACGATGATGACGTTGAAAAGCACCGAAACCAGAGCGATGACACCGCCGATCATGAAGTAGGCGATCATGAAGGCCGAAACCGCCGTAACGCCGATGATGGATGCCTTGACGCCAGAGTCGATCGAGTCCTTCGCCATGGAAGGACCAACTTCGTACATCTCAACCACTTCGAGCGGAAGCTCCAGCGGGTTGTTCAGGGTGTTGGCAAGGTTCTCCGCTTCACGTCGGGTGTAGTCGCCGGTGATCTGGGCGTTGCCCCCAGCGATGCGCTCGCTGACCCGCGGCGCGGACTGGAGCTGTCCGTCGAGCACGATGGCCAAAAGCCCTACTTCGCCAGAACGGGTTTGCTCGCCGCGCTGCGTGATCGCGCCTAGGCGCTCCGTCACGTCGGCAAAGAGCTTAGCTCCCTCGTCGTCGAACTGCAGAATGACTTCGAGTCCGCCCACTTGGTTGGTGCGAGGAAAGGCGTCGGCAACGTACTTGCCGGAGAGGGCTGGCAAGCGCTTTACGTAGTAGCGGCGCACAACCTCCTGCTCTCCGTTGTCGTCGACTTCCTGCATCTCGACGTAGCCGGTAGGCGTCGGGTCTGTGTAGGGATTTGCGGAGGGGTGCACTTCGCGGAATTCCAGCTTTGCGGGCGCTTGGATCGTGGAAATGATGTCAGGATTGTCCTTGGTGTTAACGCCAGCGATCTGCACTTCGATGCGGTTCTCGCCGACGGGGCGAACGATCGGTTCGCTGACCCCGAAGGTGTTGACGCGACGCTCGATGATGTTGATGGCATCCGACAGCTTCTCGCTGCGCTGGGAAGCCGGAACCTCGGACAGAGCGACCGGGTCAACCTCGAAGGTAACGGAAATGCCGCCTTGGATATCGAGGCCCTTCTTGAGGTTTGCCTTGGAGTCGGCTAGCAGTTCGGGAAGCAGGATGTTATTGCGCTTCTCCACGTTGCGCAGGTTCGCCTCCAGCTCGAGGTCGGCGAAGTACTTGCTCACATCGATGCGCTCTTCGTTGACGATGGACTTGAGGGCCATGTAGACGCTGAGCGGACGTCCGCTTTCCTCGCTCTCCTTGGAGAGTGTCTTTGCCCGCTCTACGAGGGCCGCGAACTCGGGGACGCCGGAGCGCTCGGTCACATGAGTGGCAAAGTCCTGGTCGGACATGGGGACTAGGTACGATAGGCAGAACGCGACGATGATCGCAGTGAGTGCCAGCTTCCAAAAATACTTTCCGGACATCGGGTTACTTAAGGGTTAGAGACTGTCTTGTAATAATAGAGATGCCACGCCCATCGGAGCGTGGCTCTTGTTTTGAAACTCTTTTGCGAAAATCTAAAGCTCTATTCTGCTGGTGTGACCACCGACGCGACGGATGCCTTGGAGATTTCGATCTTGGTATTTTCCGCGATCTTGACCACGAAGCGGTCGTCCTTGACGTTGGTGATGGTCCCGTAGATGCCGCCGCTGGTGACAATCTCAGCCCCGCTCTTCAGCTCGGTGATCATCTGCTGGTGCTGCTTCTGCTTTTTGCGCTGCGGAGCGATGATGAGGAAGTACATCGCCGCGAAAATGACGATGAATGGGAGGAAGCTCATGATGCCCCCTTGAGGCGCGGCTTCTTGGGCCAATACTATAGAAGAGATGTCCATTACAGGTGCGGGAATTTTAACACTAAAGGGTTCTTGAAATTGAAAGGCGCGTACTCAAGCTAGCGGCTTTTCAAAATGCAAGCCATAACCTGAACGCTAGAAACCCCGTGAGCACCAGCCCAAAATCGCGATGGACCACCTCTGAAGCAGAGCGTCTTTATGGATTCAACCGTTGGGGCACGCCCTACTTTTCCGTCGACAAGGAAGGTTTCGTGTGCGCCCACCCCGACGCCGACGAGCGTACGGTGCGAATCGACGACGTCATCAAGGAAGCAGCCAGCAAAGGCATCAAGGCGCCCATGGTTATCCGCTTCCAAGACTTGTTGAGAAATCGCGTCCAGCGGCTGAACAAGGCCTTCGCCGACTCGATCGCGGAGGAGAACTATCCTGCTCGCTATCGCGGCGTCTTTCCGATCAAGGTGAACCAGCTGCGAGAAGTAATCGAGGAGATCCGCGACGCCGGCGAAGCGCACGGCTACGGCCTCGAAGCGGGCAGCAAGCCGGAGCTCTTGATCGCGATGGCCATGCACCAAGACTCCCAAGGCCTGTTGATCTGTAACGGCTACAAAGACGAGGACTACATTCGCCTCGCCCTGAACTACCGAAAGATCGGCAAGGAGATCATTCTAGTAGCCGAGCAGTTGAGCGAGGTGGAGCTCATCATCAAGGTTTCACGCGAGTTACGCGTCGAGCCCCTCGTCGGCCTGCGGGCCAAGCTCGGCACTCGCGGCGAAGGCAAGTGGGCGATGTCGACCGGCGACAACGCGAAGTTTGGCCTAACCTCCATGGAAATGCTAGAGGCAGCCCGCATGCTGGAGAAAGCGGACCTCAAGGAGAGCTTGCGCCTGCTGCACTTCCACATCGGTTCCCAAGTTCCGAACATCATCACTTTGAAGAACGCGGTAGTCGAAGCCACTCGCTACTACTGTCAGCTCAAGAAAATGGGCTTCCCCATGGGCAGCCTGGATGTTGGCGGCGGCCTAGGCATCGACTACGACGGCTCCCGCTCCAACTACGAAAGCTCTACCAACTACTCTCTGGAGGAATACGCCCGCGACGTGGTTTACAACGTCAAGCAGATCTGCGCCAAGATGAAGGTGCCTTGCCCTGACCTGACCACGGAGAGCGGACGAGCGATCGTCGCCCCGCACAGTATCTTGATCACCGAGGTCTTCGAGCGCATTTCGAAGCGCGAGTCCCTCCTTAAGGTGCGCAAGGACGAGATAAAGGATCAGGTCGTATCGGACTTGCACGAGATGCTCTACGGTCGCAACAAGTACGGCGCGCTTGAAATCTACCACGACGCTTTGCAAAAGAAGGAGGAGGCAGACTCTCTCTTTTCCCACGGTTACCTGGACTTGGTCGGTCGCGCCCAAGCGGAGTCCCTCTTTTGGCAGATCTGCGACCGCCTCGAGAAGAAGGTGTATAAGACGCGTGGATACCAGCCAGAGGAACTGATCGGTCTTTCCGAGCTGCTCTCGGACCAGTACGTTTGCAATTTTTCAGTCTTCCAGTCGCTGCTGGACCATTGGGCCTTGGACCAGCTCTTCCCGATCACGCCTATCGCTCGCCTGAACGAACGACCAAGCGTCAACGCTATCCTGGTAGACATCACCTGCGACAGCGACGGCAAGGTATCCAAGTTCATCGATCTGGAAGACGAGAAGCAGTACTTGCCCTTGCATCCGCTCAAGAAGGGCGACCCCTACTTCCTGGGAATATTTCTAGTTGGCGCCTACCAAGACATAATGGGGGACAACCATAACCTCTTTGGCCGCGTCAACGAAGTGCACGTCTTCCTCGACGAAGACGAGGACGACGGCTTCTACATCGAGGACACCATCAAGGGCTACCGCATGAAAGACGTCCTCGAAGGCGTCCAGTACTCGGCGGAGGGGCTTTGCCAAAACCTCAAGCGTCAGATCGACAAGGCGACCAAAGAGGACATCGTTCGCCCGCGCGACGGCGTCAGCTTCATGGAGCTGTACGAGCAGCAACTGCAGACGAAGACCTACCTCAACATCACGAAAAAGAAGAAGCGTCGGGCAATCGCCAAAAAATCGGCCGCCCCCAAGGAGGACTCCTAGCCCCCCCCATCAGGCAATTCAGGCAACGCCTTCAGGCGCCAAGCTGCAGTTCTAGCGAATCCACCAGCGCGTTGAGATCTCGCACCGTCAAGGGCTTCCTCAGGTAGCGTTTGACGAGAGCGTTCGCTTCCGCTCGCTGCCGGTCCTCGCTGTGCATGGAAGTCGTTAGCATCACCACCAAGTCATTCGGGTTTTGGCGGTGGCAGGTTTGCTCGTAACGCTCGAGGAAGGCGAAGCCGTCGAGATAGGGCATATTTATATCCAAAAAAACGATACGCGGGTCGGGGGACGATTCCTTTGCAAGGTATCCGAGAGCAGAGACCGGGTTGCTGAATTGCACCGCCTCCAGTTTCAGGTCCGACTTTTTCACGACGAGACTGTTGATAAACAGGTCATCAGGATTGTCGTCCACCAAAACAACTGACTTGATCAAACCTTTACTCATTTACTTGCCCCAACTTTTCGAATCGTGAAATGGATCTTCGCTCCCTTTTGGCAATCTGGATCCATCCAAATCTCTCCTCCATGCAACTCAACGATCAACTTGCAAGTAGCCAAACCAATTCCGGTTTTGTCGACGTCCTGCAATCCCAATCGTCCGAACGGCGCCAGAGACGAGAGATTGCCATGGGAGGCGACCCCGGGACCATTGTCCTGGATGCTAAAAGCCCAAAACGAGTCCGCCTCCGTTACGCCTAGTTCGACCTCAGGCCTCTCGTTTTCGCTGGCGAAACGAACTGCATTCTCCAGCAGGTTCTCGAAGAGGTTCCGCATGAGGTTAACATTGATGCAATCGACGGCCGGCAGCTGTGGCAGCTTTATGGATACATGCTCGTGATCCTCAGCGAGCCTCCACTTGTCGACGATTTCGCCAACCAAAGGCTGGAGCTCCGCTTTCACGGTTCCCGTTTGCTTCTCGTCCAAAATGGCCTCCCCGTATTTCACGAGAGCCTCGAGATACTCGGTCATGTGATTCGCCGCATTGTTGCTTTGTTCGACAAGCTTGCGGAAGTCCGGTTCGAGCTCATCCGCCCCATGAGTCAACAAGAAGTCCAAGTGCCCTTTGATCGTGACCAAAGGCGCGTTGAAGTCGTGGGCGGTCGCGTAGACGAACTTCTTAAATTGCTCTCCTAGGCCCGCCATGGAGCGAGGCTTGGGAGCTAGTTTGCTTTGGTCAGAGAAGATCAGCCGTGGCCCCTGATCCTTTACGGCGTCGTGGCTCGAGGGCGCTTGCTGCTTATCCAGCGGGAAGCGCAACACGAACCTCGCTCCCGCTCCCTCGTGCCCCTCGACGAATGCGCGACCATTTAAAGACCCCATGATCTTTGCTACGATTGCCAAGCCAAGCCCGCTGCCATCGCCAGTTTGCTCCAAGCGTCTGAACAATTTGAATACATCCTCACGATTGCTCTCAGGTATGCCTTTCCCGTTGTCCTGCACGATTAGATCGACCCAATCCTGCGAGCGTCTAGAAAATATTTCGATCTTTGGGTTTTCCGCCGTGCATCCATACTTGAGTGCGTTGGCAATCAAGTTCTGGGCTGCTTGTCGCAGCAGTTTGGACTGCGTCCAGATCCGAGGGATCTCCTCGTCGATGCGAACCTCGCACCCCAGGCGATTGATATCCGCCTCGAAGAGGTCTCGAACCTCTGCCAGCACTTCCTTGGTATCCACATCCTCCGGAGCGCCCTCGACCTTGCCGACCTTGCCCATCTCCAGCATGTCGTTGATCAGGTTTTGCATTTGGCGAGCCGCCTTTTCCACGCGCTTCAGCAAACCTGCGGCATCCTCACCCATGTCGAAACCTCCGACTTCAAGCAGATTCACCAAGCCAAGTATCGATACAAGGGGCGCCTTCAGGTCATGCGAAACGGCATAAGTCATCTGTTCCATTTCAACGTTTTTCGAGGCAAGCGTATCGTTGATTTGCTCGATCTCGCGCTCGTGGTCCTTGCGTTTTTGCACGTCGATAATCGACCCCACCATCTTGGTTTTTCCGGTCCGTTGGTCTTCCACAAGCTGGCCTGCCGTGAAGAACCAGCGGTAGCCGTTCTTTTTCGTCAGGAGGCGATGATCTTGTTCAAAATGGGACTTGTTGCCGAAGCTGTTCTTCAGGGCCTCCAAGGTCGGCTTGAAGTCTTCTGGATGCAGCAATTCCTTGAACTTTTCGTAGCTCGCTTCGAATTCATCTGGCTCGTATCCAAGCAACTCATACATTTTCGGACTCCAATAGAGCTTGTCCTCTGTCACGTCATACCAGTGCCAAATCCCAACGTTTCCACCGCTGGTCGCCTGCTGCAGCAATAGCTCGCTTTCCCGCAGCGCCGCCCTTGCCTCCAGACGCTCGGTGACATCTACCACCGAGGCGCAGACGAACCGTCCCTCCGGGGTCTCGAAAGGATTCAGTCCGATCTCAACAGGAAAGGTCGTTCCATCCTTTCTTCTTCCGGAAAGATTCTGAATCGCCTTCCCCATGGTTCGCCGGGAAGGCTTCTCTCCAAAACTCGCCATATGGGACGAATGGCGACCTCTTGCCTCCACGGGTACCAAAGTATCGACGGGTTCGCCCACCAGTTCCGTTTCCGTGTATCCAAAAATCTCCAACAATTCCCGATTGCACTGCACAATCTTCCCCTTCCCGTCCACCACCAGGATGCCATGAGCCGCGGCTGACATAGCAGCTTGAGCGCGAGCCGCATTCGCGTCGCGCTCCTTCGACGCAACGGTAAACCTCTCTTCAAGCTCTTTCCGGAAGCGCTTCTCCGTCAGACGCTCCGCGGATACGTCCATGAAAAAGATGGCCAAGCGAGAGCCAGCGGGCACGACTCGCAGATTGATCCAACGCGCTTCCTTTTCTTCCTCCTGCACTTCGAACTCGAAACGCTGCGGTTCGCCGCTTCGAAACGCTCCTTGCAAGATCCCGCCCAAGTCGACTTGGCGAGCAAAGGACAGCGCCTCGTCGATCGCTTGACCTTGCAAGCTCTCGCCTTCGCCCCTCAGCTCGGAAGCGGCAAGCTCATTGAATTCGTCGACGAGAAAGGATGTCGCGGCCCCGTTTTCGCCTTCCACTGGATTGACGCTCACGAAGGCTTCCTGACCCCCGGTCAACATTGCCCGGAAAAGGCTGTCTCGTTCGCTCAGCTTGGACTCTACCTCCCGGTATTCCTGCTGCAGCGGAAGCTTTATAAGCATCGGTAGGGAGCGGACCAGATAGATCGCCGTCGCGACGGACGCCAGAGCCGTGGCCAGCTTAACCAGGCCCGTCAGGCGATAGGCACCGTACCATACGCTGTAAATTTCGAACACATGAGTCAGGCCGCAAAACAGGATGAACAGGCTAAACAACCAAAAGACCCCACGGAACCTCAACCCTTTGCGTCTCCTCACCAGCAGGACGAGGCAGAGCGGAATCGTGAAGTAGCTCAAAGCCACGAGGCTGTCCGAGCCGACATGCAGCCAAAGGATGTCCGGCTCCCAGAAGTAGCAATGGCCATGCGGCATGTAGTCAGCCGCGCACAGCCGCTCCACGTAGTCCGAAGGGAGCAGGTAAGCTAGCAGGAAAAGACCGGCGACGATGGCGAGCGTAACCAGAATCTCGAACCGCCACTTAAGCAAATTTGAAGAGGAGGGCACGGGTGGAACTCAAACAGGTCCGGGTACAACCGCAAGCCGGTACGCGCATTTCCCTGCTGCGTTCCTCAGATTTCACTTACAAACGTAAGGCTGAACTTGCCAAACGACAAATTGCGCGAATCGTAGTTCGTCTATCAGCCTCGTACTTCCCTCGATGCGACAGGGATGCAGCGAAGCAAACGAAAACGCATGCCCGATACGATCAAAGCACCACGAGCACGTCGAAGCGCGTCCAAAATTGAATTGTTGCTCGTAGAGGACAACGACGATCACGCGGAGCTTTTCGTGCTTTCGGCCCGTAGCTTCAGCGAGGCGAACATCACTCGGGCAACCAATCTGACGGATGCCTTGCGAATCGCGAAATCGCAGCCGGTCAACTTGGCGATCCTCGACCTCGGCCTTCCCGAAACCGTGGGATTGGACACGCTCAGCCTTTTTCTGCAAAACTGCCCGTCCCTTCCAATCGTCGTCCTGACCGCGATCTCCGACCTGAACCTTGGCGAGGAAGCCCTCAAGCTAGGAGCCATGGACTTTTTGAGCAAGGAGGAGATAACGCCCCGCACCTTGCTGCGCAGCATCCGCTACGCTATGGAACGCTGGGCGCAGAAGTGCAAGCTCGAGGACAGCCTCGCCGACCTGCAGTACTTCGGCAGCATGGCAGCGCACGACTTGGTCTCCCCGCTCGACGCGATCCAAGGCTTCGCCCAACTGATCGAGTTGGAGCTTTCAAAGGGTAAGATAACCACTGAAGCCTGGGAATGCCTCGATCTGCTCAGGAGCAGCGCCAAGCGCTCGATCAATCTCGTCCGTGACCTGCAAAAGCTATCTAGCCTCGGCCGCAAAGCGATCGTTAAGGAGAAGCTCGATCCAAACTCGCTCGTAGAAGACGTCTGCGCCACGCTTCGCGAGACAATCAAAGAAACCAAGGGTACCGTCGAAGCGATGGACATGTCCCCTATCCGTGGCGACGCCGGCCTCGTTTGTCACGTTCTGCAAAACCTGATCGGAAACGGTCTGAAATACAGCCGCGACGGTGTTCCCCCGGTGGTCAAAATTAGCAGCTCACAGGAGGACGGGCTGACCGTGATTTGCGTAGAGGACAACGGGATCGGTATCGACGAAGACCATTCAACCCGCATCTTTTTGCCCTTCGAACGCCTCGCATCAAGCAAAGGGACGAAGGGCTCAGGACTGGGGCTATCCATTTGCAAGAAGATCGTCGAGGCCCATGACGGCGAAATTTGGATCGAATCCTCACTCGATCAAGGATCACGCTTCTTCTTCCACCTCGGCTGTTAGCGAACGCTGATTGGCGAAGCCAGCTGACGCCGCTTTCAATCCAAGAGAGCGGCAACCGGCCCACCACCGGGAACCCTTTCCGCGTCGACGACCAGCGTGGTAGCCCCCTTTTGTACCCCTTCGGCAAAAATGCAGTCAAGGGCCTCGAAGGCCTCCGGCCCATCGCCAGGCGCCGCTTCCCTCAACTCGTCGAAGCCTACTCGCTTCAACCAGACCTCAGCTTCCCGATCAATCGCGCAAAGGGCCACCCGCCCGCTTTCCGCAGCTTGCACGATCTTAGCAACGTCCGTGCTTAGAGCCCCGTTCTCCGACACCCGTCGCTTCTCCAGCTCGTCTAGACCGTCGCGGGTTGCCGCTTCGTATTGTCGCAGGCAGAACGCGCCGCAAACCCGAGCGACGCCCTCCTCGTCTGCCGGGGCATCGCTCTCGTGCGTCGCCAAGATCTCTCCCTGCGGATACTGGCAGGACTCCTCGAATCGCGATACCAGTGATTTCCTGCCGATGAGCAGCAAGGGCAACCGATGAGCGTCGTCCAAGCCATTCAAAGAGACAGCGATGTCGCGAAAGCAAGCCTCCAAGCGATCGCGATCTTCCGGATTCGCATCGATAGAGCCGTCGCTTCGCAAACGGTCGCGCAATCCTCTAGGAAGCTGAAAGGTCCGATAGAGAAACGCCGCCTTTCCGTCGTAGTGAAAGAGCTGAGGACACTCGGTGTTGAGACTGAGCGCAAGAAACTCGCGGCGGCTCGACAAGGCCTCTGCAGCGGGACGAAAGCGAAAGCGATGTCCCGCCCATGTGCCTTCTTCCGGAGCCTTCGGCAACTTGACGAGACTGGCCCCCGTATCGGATAAGTGTATACACGCGCCCTCATAGAGGCCGTTCCACTTCTCAGCATCCTCCGCGAGGGCTTCCCCGTGACGCAATATTGCGTCTCCCACCTGCGGAAAGGTGCCCTTCGCCTCCCATTTCTCCTTTTGCTCGCGCAGCTTGCTTCGCAAGCGCTTGGCGTGCTCAGGCTGCGCTTCGCCCCCGCCTTCACAGCGCATTGCAATGGTCAAGCAACCTTGCTTCGGCTTGCTGCGCTCCCCCAAGTAGTTCGAAACCATGCGCGACTTTCCCAATTTCGTATCGTTCATATCATTCCCCCACAGTTGAGTTGTAGCTAAACCATTTCTTTCGCTCGATTCTTGGCGACCGTCTTGATCACGCTAGAGCGGTACTTCTCTCCCCGCATCATGGAGAGGGTGAAATTCTTCGCTTGCTCGAACTCGATCTTCGCTGGAAGCGGCGGCTCTTGCTTGTCAACTATTGCATCGATGACGACCGGTCCCTCGCAGGCGAGGGCCTCGTCCAGGATATTTCCGCAATCTTTTGGGTCCTCGATCCGAAAGCCATGCCCCCCGCAGGCTTCAGCGAACTTCGCAAAGTCGATGGGATGCAAATCGCAACCATACTCCGGGTTACCTAAAAAGACCATTTGCTCCCACTTGATCTGCCCCAAGGTTTCGTTCGAAACGACGATGACCTTGATCGGAAGCTTGTAGCGCACCGCTGTGGCAAACTCGCCCATCAGCATCGAGAATCCCCCATCGCCAACGAATGCCACGCATTGACGCTCTGGATACGCTAGTTGAGCCGCGATGGTATAAGGTAGGCCATTCGCCATGGAAGCCAATGTTCCAGATAATGAATACTTTTGTCCCTTTTTGGCGGGTATTTGCCTAGCCCACCAAGAGGTGATCGTGCCGGAATCTGAGCTGACGACCGCGTCGCTTTGCAATCGTTTCCCGAGTTCCCAAGCTACGACTTGCGGTTTCATTGGCACGTCTTCGCGTTCGCCGCGGGCCTGCATCAGCTTCCACCACTTTTTGCGTCCATTCTGAGCCTTCTCTAGAAACGATCGGTCCTCTTTTCTCTGCAGATGGGGGATGAGAGCGTTCAAGGTTTGCGCGCTGTCACCCACCAGACCAACATCTGCCGGGAAACGTAGTCCGATTTTGCATGGGTCGATGTCGATCTGTACGCATCTCGCCTGCGTCGCTTTCGGTAAAAATTCGACGTACGGAAAAGATGTTCCCACCATAAAAAGCAGGTCGCAGCTCTTGATAGCTTCCTCGGAAGGCAGCGTACCCAATAATCCGATACCTCCCGTTGTCATGGGGTTATCGTCGGGCACGCACGCCTTGCCCAAGAGAGCCTTGACAATGGGCGCGCCCAGTTTTTCGGCAACGGCCAGAAGCTCTTCGGTGGCGCCAAGCGCTCCTTGGCCTGCTAGGATGACGACCCTTTTCCCCGAGTTCAACAACGCTGCCGCTTCCATGATTTGATCCTCCCCAGGGAGCTCTCGCGGCTTCCCTTTTTTGGCAAGGTAGTAGCGATCAACGTTTCGCGTCGACGCGTTGCCTGCCTTCAGTGGCATCGACTGGAAATCAACAGGGAAGTTGACGTGGGCAACGCCTCGCTTGCCGAGGGCGTTTCGACAGGCAAGGTGAGTAACGCCTTCCACGTGCTTCGGCCCCATCACTCTCGTGTTGTAGACAGATACATCCATGAATACGCGGTCCAAGTTCACGTCCTGCTGCGAGTGCTGGTCAATCAAGTCGTGAAAGTGGTGCCCAGTGATTGCGAGTACGGGAGCGCCGTCGAGCTTAGCGTCGTAAAGACCATTCAAGAGATGTAGGCCACCAGGTCCGGAAGTCGCCAGGCAAACGCCCAATCTTCCAGTATATTTCGCATACGCTACAGCCATGAAAGCAGCTGATTCCTCATGCCTGACTTGGACGAAGCGAATTTTGTCACTACGCGTTCGGAGCGACTCCATCAGACCATTGATCCCATCGCCTGGCATTCCAAAAATCGTATCGACTCCCCAGTCGATCAAACAGTCTATCATTACATCTGCGGCAGTTGTCTTCATAATAATTCCCGTGTTTTCGTATTCATCGGTTTGCTGCGATACGGCAGCGTTCACCGCGGCCAAACTCCATAGTCTGGCCGAGTGCGTTTCTCCCAAGTCCAGTCGCTGGATTCTGAGGTAAAGATGTGGCGTAAACTGCGATCTCTAGTCTTCGCTATCAGCCGGACGTTCCGACCACTGGATCACTCCGCACGCGATGCGCGGCCCCGCCGCTCCGGAGGGCTGCGACTTGAAGTCGTCAGCCTTTGCGTGAACCACGACAGCCTTGCCGATAATTGAGTTTTCACCTTCGAAGCGGATATGCTCGTCGACCCTTACATACATTGCTCCGCCCGCTTCCGACGACTCTAGGTTGCCAAGGTCACCTACGTGACGCTTGTCAGCCATGGGCCCGGCATGGGCCTCGCCGCTCGGATTGAAATGTCCACCAGCTGAACTTGCGTCCGGGGCAGAACAGTCGCCTGTCTCGTGAATGTGGAAGCCATGCCTCCCGTTGACAGACAGATTTCGCACGTCTGCTATGATTCTGATCCCGTCTCTCTCTTGTACAAACGTTACAATCCCCTCAGTCTCGTATCCATCAGTTGGCGACAGATGAGCCTCCGCGATGCGACGCACGAAGGAGACGTCGTCGCTTGGCTCAGTCACGGCGCTCTGCGAGCAGCCCTGAATCACCATGGTTCCCAACGCTGCGCAAAGCGCTAAAGATCTTTTCCGCATGTCTCTGCGGGGGGTCAAGGTGCTGTTCGTCATCATGATTCCACGGGTTGAGGTTGCTCGACGGTGCGTTGAGAGCCGCAACTTCGATGCCAAAACGGAATCATTCACGTTAAGAATTCTTTCGCACCCCCAAGAGCCTTTTTTCATGCGGTCTCTGAAAACAGAGGTGCAGGGCTGCAGAAGCTTCCTTCAACTGCAATCTGCAAGGTTCGGATTCCCAAACCGAGCAAAATGCCCGCCATCGCGAACATTTAAAACAGCAATGCTTTGACCGCGAGGAAGCCGATCAGACTCGTTCCGCCCATCGCAAACAAAGCGAGCACGCCATCTTGGGAGATAATGGCTAATCCAAAAGATGTCAGCACCAATCCGGCACTGGTGGCGAGAAACGGAAGGACTTCCAGAGGAGGCATTGTCGCTCCAACCAGGACGCAAAACACCGCCATTACGTACGAACCAATCCCCTTCGTAAAAACCGTCAATCGGGGTTTGAGAAAGCGGTCCACAAAACGCCCAATCGGCCGCACTGCGTTAAGGCCTTTCTCTACCTTCTTCGATGAGATGGAGCGCTCCAGCAGCCCACTCGGTATCCAAAATCGCTTTCGCCCAATTACGAGTTGTCCGGCGACGAGCACCACGAGTACGCCCAAAAGCGATGGCAAGGTCGGAATTCCACTCAGAGGCGACATCGCAATCACGCCCACCAGCAGCACGATCGGGCCGAAGGAACGCCGGCCTACCGCTTGCATCATTACTTCTAGGGAAACAGCCTGCTCCCTCTGGGCCGCCTCGTCTAGGCGATCAATGACTTCACCGAGGCTCTGTGGCTCGTTTTCGTATTTCGCGGCCATAGGCGCTGAACGCAAACTCCATGCCAGTTAGGGCATCTGCGTTGGCCGAGATCTGCTCATCGCAAAGCCTCTTGCTTCTTTTTCCTAGGCTTTGCCTTGCTCGGACTGGGACGCCAGGCGATGCGCGCGCCAGGCTTATTATTGACGTACTTGTATATCCACTTCATGAATACGGATAGTCTATTTCGCATCCCCACCAAGGTGATAAGGTGGATGGCTAACCATGCAAACCAAGCGAAAAATCCAGAAAACTCGCGTCCTGCAATCGAGGCGACAGCTCGGCTACGTCCAATCGTCGCCATGGCCCCCTTGTCCCGGTAAATAAATGGCGACCTCGCCCTTTCGTCCCCGACAACGAGCCCTTCCCGGATTTCCTTATCAATCACATTAGCCACATGTTTCGCCATCTGGATAGCGGCTGGAGCGACCCCGGGTACGGGAACGCCTTTCGCATCCTCCAGCGACGCGATGTCTCCCACCGCAAAAGCGTTTCGAAACCTTGGCAAACTACAATCCGGCTCGACTTTGAGTCGTCCGCCTTTGGCCTTGGGAGTGTCGAGTTTTTCGGTCAAAGGATTAGCCGCAACTCCAGCCGTCCATATGATATTCTCGGCTTCGATGACCTGGTCGTCCAAAATCACTCGCCTCGACTTGATGTCATTCACCTTTTTCCCGGTCAGAACTTCAACGCCGAGCTCCTCGAGTTGCTTCTTAGCCTTTCGCGAAAGCTTTTCTGAATACATCGGCAGCACTCTGTCAGCTGCGTCGACTAATACCACCCGCGATTGCTTCGGGTCAATCTTGCGGAAATCTCTCCTGAAACAGCGGTGGGCCAACTCGGCCAAGGTGCCGGCCATCTCCACTCCGGTTGGCCCCCCTCCGATCACCACCGTAGTCATTAGCCTGCGCCTTTCCTCGCTGTCGCCAGACAAATTCTCAGCCATTTCGAACGCCCCAAGCACCTCGTTGCGGATCCGATGAGCATCGGCCAAGGTTTTCAGTCCGGAGGCATGTTTCTCCCACTTCTCATTGCCGAAGTAGTTTGTTTGCCCCCCGAGGGCTATGACGAGATAGTCGTAGGATAGGCTCTGATGCGGCGTCGTGACCCATTCGCGTTCAAGGTCGATCGCAACGACCTCGTCCATCAGAACCTGCACGTGCTCTTGCTCGGAGAAGAGTGTGCGCAACGGCTCGGCGATATCGGGGGCCGCGAGTCCTGCGGTCGCAACCTGGTAGAGCAACGGCTGGAAGAGGTGGTGGTTTTGTTTGTCTACCAAAGTCACCTCCGCCAGTGATGGGTCTATCGACTTCGCAAAGGCCAAACCTCCAAAGCCGCCACCCAGCACTAGAATTCTCTTTTTCTCTGTATTCATAATTACAACGTATTCAGAATTAGTCTACTCTCGACCTACCAATAGTGGCAACCCTGCCTTACGAGAGGAAAACGTCAGCAATCAGACTGCCGCTCCACGGAGCTGTTTTGCCTGCCTCACGACGGAACGAAGCCCAGTTTCGAAAGCATCAACGAACTTCTGTACGCCCTCATCTTCCAACTCTTGGGATACCACCTCTAGATCGATGCCGAGCTTCTCCAGAGAGTCGAACACCTTAGACGGCTCTTCACCAGCCTTCTCGATCGCATTCTTTTCTAGGTTTCCAGCTTCGGCGAATGCACGAACCGTGCTTTCCGGCATCGTATTCACGGTCCCTTCTCCGACTAAAGAATCCACGTAGTAAGTTTCGGGATACGCCTTATTCTTCACGGACGTACTTGCCCACAGCAATCGCTGAGGAAGCGCTCCGTCCTTTTGCAGCGATTCCTTCCAAGCCGTGTTTGAGTAGGACTCGCTGTAGCTTTCGAACGCGGCCCGGGCTTGCGCTATCGCCACTGTGCCCCGCAACGATTGGGTTAACTCTCTCTTGTCCGGCGACTTGGCAGCGTCGTCCAAGTAGCTCTCCAGCTTGCTGTCGATACGGCTCAAGAAAAAGCTGGCTACGGATGCGAGACCTTTGACGTCTCGCCCATCTCGGACACGCCTTCTCAAGGCTCTAAGATAGCAAGCTGCGACCTCACGGTAGCGAGATACCGAAAAGAGGAGCGTCACATTTACGTTAATACCTTCGTAGAGCGCTTGCTCGATAACCGGCAGGCAAGACGCGGTACCCGGGATCTTAATCATAGCGTTTGGTCGGTCCACCGACTCCCATAGGTTTCTTGCTGCCTCCAAAGTTCCGTCGGGATCGTGAGCAAGACGGGGATCGACCTCGATGCTGACGTAACCGTCTACTTTGGCTGAACTCTCGTAAAGGTCTCGAAAAGCGTCGCAGGCCTTTTGAACATCGCTGACCATTAACGCCTCATAAATGGCTTCGTTGGTTTCGCCCTGATTCACCAGAGACTCGATATCCTCATTGTAGAGTTTACCCGACCGGACTGAGTCGGAAAACGTCTTCGGATTGCTGGTCACCCCGCGCAAACCTTCCTCCTTTATTCGAGCCTTCAACTCGCCGTCGTGCAGCATCTCGCGCGTCAAATTATCCAACCAAAAGCTCTGGCCATAGTCTGAAAGTCTACGGATGCGTTCTGTATCCATCGTTTTGTTACTCATAATTATACCTGTTTTTACTGTTTACCTTTAGACCTCTAACACACAGCTGCTGAGGTAGCGTCCTAACTCCAAGGCCTTTCGCCTCGTTCGTATCAGTGTACACCGTTGCCCGGCTGGTTCAGAACCTGCGTGGGGATCGGATGCTTCCCCGGGCCCTCGACTCTCGTCGAATCGCCGCATTCCAATACCTTGGCGTCGACGCTCAGTTCCCGGGCCGCTAACTCGAAATCCTGATGCTCGGGAGCGCCTGCTCTCGACTTCAATGCTGCCAATTCCAAAGCACGTTCTACTATCAAAGCCTTGTCGGGGTCACCCAATTGAGAGCTGGCGATTTGTATTCGTTCTCCATTGCCGAGAACGATTTCGATTGGTTTGCCTGCTAAGTCTTTCATTTATGTCTCAAGTTTGCAGTTTGCAGGATCGGGTATGGCTTTCCGCACGCTGACGCCGCGCCCTGTCTTACCTGTCGAGTGTGTGCACAGCATCGGTCGCTGCTGAACTCCGCGATCCTTTACCACTTGGCGTGCATAGCTTGCGCCAGCTAATCGACAGCCTCCTATCCTCGGCAGGATGAACCGGCGTCAACCACTAGCTAGACGAGCGAAATCGAAGTCACTCGATTGGGACGCAGCGCTGTTTGCGACCTTCAGAATATGCGGCACGCTCTTTGCATTACCAAAATTCTAATCCACTCTAATTGCTATGGACTTGAAGGAAAAAGCAGCGCTTGTGACCGGCGCGACTTCCGGAATCGGGAAGGAAATTGCCAAGGCTCTCTTGACCGAAGGAGCGAAGGTCGCGGTGAACTACCGCAGCGACGACCAAAAGAAGGAGGAAACCGAGCGCGATTTCGAAACCTTGCTGACCGTAGCCGGTCGCCCCTCTTCGGACCTTTTAATGGTGAAGGCCGACGTTTCCAAGCCAGCTCAGGTTCAAAAGATGTTCGCCGCGATCGACAAGCGGTTCGATTCCCTCGATCTTCTCGTCAACAACGCCGGCATTCAAAGCGAGACTCCTTCCCACGAGCTCGAAACCGGGCAAGTGGAAAAGGAGATCGCAGTCAACTTGACCGGTCCCATCCTGTGCTGCTGCGAAGCTTTGAAACGGTTCCTCAAAAAGCCGCGTCCCCATGGCTCCATCGTTAACGTAAGCAGCGTACACGAGGAAGTTCCCAAGCCAGGCTTTCTGCCTTATTCCGTATCGAAAGGGGGACTCAGGAACCTGACCCGTACCCTCGCCCTCGAGTACGCCGACAAAAACATCCGCGTCAACGCAGTGGGTCCTGGTACGGTGGATACAAACATGAACTCCAAGCTTTCCGATCCGAAGGTACGCAAAGAGACGCAACGCAACATCCCGTTGAAACGAATCGTGCAAGCAAAGGAAGTGGCTCGCAGCGTTCTTTTTCTCGCTAGCGACGCAGCCCGCAACATCACTGGGCAAACCCTTTTCATGGACGGCGGACTCAGCCTATATCCCAGTTTTCAAGACAACTGGACCTCCAAGTAGCCCTCGGAAACTCGATAATAGAAACGACTCGCCTCTTCCGAGTAGGGTTGCAGCTTGCTGCAGATCACAGCGCACCCTAGCTTCACCGCGCCACGCGGTCTGTATTTTAAGAAAAACTCGATTCGTTGGACAATCCCTTAAGCCTTTCCAGCGAATCACAGACGAATCCGATTCACCGAGCTCTGGTGGAGAGCCGACAGGGGCCGCGCGGCATTTTCCGAGTCGCTTCATATGTATAGAGCGATTCCTGAGGATTCGTTTCGCTTTCCTGGCGAAATTTTTGCCACTGTGTCCCTTGCTAAAGCAAACCCCGTCCTATGAAATTAAGCTTTCTGCCCGCCAAAGGGCTCCTCTTGGCGTTGGTCGTCGTTGTCCCATTGCAAGCGTCGGACAACTACGAACTCGTCAACCGTCAAGCGATCGATCGTGTATGGTCCGGCAACTACGTGGGCTTCGACTTTCTGACGCGAGGATCCCACCAATACATCGCCTACTACGACGCCAATCGCCAACTGACAGTGATGTATCGAGGTGGCGAAAGGGATCCGTTCCGCCACTACAAGGTCGATAGTTGGTATGCTTGGGACAGCCATAACTATATCACGATGGAACTGGACTCCGATGGACACCTTCACCTGCTGGGAAATATGCACGCCGACCGCCTCGAGTACTTCCGTACCCGTCACGCCCACGACATCCGCAGCTTGGAGCGCATACGCGTCATGGAAAACGAAAAGCTGGAAAGCGCGTTCACCTACCCACGTTTCCTCAAGCGGGACAATGGCCAACTAATCCTCAAGTACCGGAGCGGCGGAAGTGGAGACGGGAGCGAAATCTACCTCGTTTACGATCCTCAAGAAAAGGCTTGGAGCCGCATGCACGAAGGTTCCCTTATCGATGGGCAAGGGCTGATGAACGCCTACGTGGAAGGCCCCCTCCTCGGACCGGATGGACGTTTTCACATGGCTTGGATTTGGCGGGACACTCCCGACGCAAGTACCAACCACGACATCAGCTACGCCCGAAGCGACGACCTTATCAACTGGGAAGATTCGAGCGGAAAGCCCATTTCTCTGCCCATCACCTACGACAAGAGCGACGTTGTCGATCCCGTGCCCTCAGGTGGAGGCGCCATAAACGGCAACAACAAACTCGGTTTCGATTCGAAAGACCGTCCTGTCATCGCTTTTCACAAATACGACGAGAACGGCAACACTCAGGTCTACATCTCCCGTCGCGAAGCTACAGCCTGGATTACCCGCAAGGTGACGGACTGGAAAGGATTTCGCTGGTCCTTCGGAGGGACGGGTTCGCTTTCCTCCTTCGACGTCCGTATCCGTAAACCGGAACAATTAGCAAATGGAAAGATAAAGATCCCTGTCAAAAAGCTCGACCAATGGTATGACTTGTTGCTGGACGAGGATTCGCTAGAGCTGATCGAAACCCAGGCTGGATACGCCTACCCACCCTTGATCTCCGAGGTCGCATCCTCGGACGCGGTCTTGCTAAACGGCCAAGACTCCTACGGTCCGGATCTGATCTTAAAGACACTGTCCTCGCAAGCCTTCGAGGACGCGGAGGACGAAGTCTTTTACCTGTCTTGGGAATCTCAAGCGCCTTTCCGAGGACAAGCCCGAGACCACATTCTCCCTCCGAGCATCCTCTACCTGCATCATTTGAAGAAAAAGACAGATTAAACCCAAACCCCAGAATCGAGCTGTCCAGACATGAGCCCTAACCCAAAAAGATCCAGCGGCAAAGGCCTCGCAAGCGCGGCGATCGCGTTCATTGCCTCGCTTTGCGTATCCGCAAGCACCTTACACTCAGATAAGCCGAATATTATCTTCATCCTAACCGACGACTTAGGCTTCAACCAAATCGGAGCTTACGGAAACACCCCCATCCAGACGCCAAACATAGATAAGCTCGCTGCTGAAGGCGTGCTCTTCACTCACGCCTACTCTGGGAATACCGTCTGCTCTCCCTCTCGCGTGTCGCTCTTCACTGGCCGCGACGGTCGCCTGATGGACAACAACTCCAACACCGTAAAGCTCAAAGCCTACGACCAAACGATCGCTCATGTGCTCAAATACGGCGGCTACGATACAGCCTTGTTCGGCAAGTACTCCATCGGCCCGGAAATGGGCGTAACGGATCCCCTAGCCATGGGCTTCGATACTTGGTACGGCATGTATACGATCTTAGAAGGGCACCGCCAATACCCTCACTTCCTCTGGCGCGACGGTGTCAAAATCCGCCTCGAGGAGAACGAGGGGGGCAAGCAGGGAGCCTATGCCCAAGAACTTTTCACCAAAGAGGCGATTAACTACATCGAACAAGAGCGAGAGAACCCCTTCTTTGTTTTCCTCTCCTATTCATCCCCTCACGCCGAACTGGCCGCTCCCGAAAAATACGTTTCGCAGTACGACGGTAAGTTTGACGAAAAGCCCTACCTCGGGATGTCTACCGGCAAGGAAGTCGAAAAGTACGGATCCTACTATCCAGCTCCCGTGGAAAAGCCCAACGCCACGCTCGCTGGCATGGTGGCTGCCCTTGACGATTACATCGGACAAATCATGCGCACCCTCGAAGAAAAGGGCGTCGCTGAGAATACGATCATCTTCTTCTCCTCCGACAACGGCCCGCACGACGAAGGGGGAGCCAGTCCGGATTATTTCCAAGCCTCTGCTCCCTACAAAGGGATGAAGCGAGACGTCTACGACGGCGGTATCCACGTTCCCATGATCGTACATTGGCCAGCAGCCATCAAGGAAGCGCGCGTGGACGACACTCCGTGGGCCTTCGCCGACGTCTTCCCCACCTTCGCCGATCTTGCAGGAGTCGATATCAATGTCGTCCCCCGCCTCAAGGTGAACGGCGTATCCATCAGCCAACGACTAAAGGACGATCCAGAGGAAATGCCGGAGCGGCTCCTCTACTGGGAGTTTGGCAAGCAAGCGGGCGACCCCAATTCCGGCATCATCGGCGAAGTCTTTCAAGCAGCTCGCCGTGGCCCCTGGAAAGCTGTCCGCTACGGACTCGATTCACCTGTCGAGCTTTACAACATCATTGAAGATCCTAGCGAAAGCAAAGATCTCGCTCAGAAGCACCCCCAAATCCATCACGAATTCGTTGAGCTATTCGAGAAGTACAAGGACTAGGAGGGCGCGTTCGTTGGAAACAAACGATAGCTAGCCAGTTCACTCGCCTCGTCGCTCGATCGCAATAAAGCAGTGCCTACTGCCTCTTTCGCAAAGGAACGACTTCGAGTCGCCCTAGAGAGTCGAGTTGGGTGGAGAGTTTGCTCACGAGTTTTGCATATTCCCCTCGATCAACAAGGTTGACACGAGATAGCTGAGTTTCCTCGTGGTCGTACAACTCCTTAGCTAATACTCTTTTCGTTTCCGTATTGATCCATTCCGTGTAGCGCCAACGAGCGTTTCGAAGGGTATAGCCAATTACTTTACCACGACGGTATTCGCTGATGGCAAAAGGACGGAACGAAGCGCTCGGATCACGCAATACTGGCCCTAAACTTTGACCGTCCAGAACAGAAGGGACTTCTCCTCCTGTCAGATCCACTAAGGTCGGAAAAATATCGATCATTTCAACGAGGGCCCTAGATCGCTCACCCTTGGCAAACCCGGGGGCAGAAACGATAAACGGCACCCGCGTATCTAGCTCGAAATTGGTGTGTTTGCACCACTGGCCATGGTCTCCCAATTTGTATCCATGATCTCCCCACATGACCACTATGGTATTTTCCCGCAGGCCAATCCGATCCAGCTCGGCCATGACTTTTCCCAGTTGAGCATCCGCGAAGCTCACACTGGCGGCATAACCGTGGCGAAGTTCTCGTGTTTGCTCGTCGCTCAAGAACCCATCTCCAGGCATGCCTTGATAGGCTCTTAGTTCGCCCCAGTTTGTAAACGCTATGTCGGGAGCGTCTACAGGAAGGGTGCGTTCTGGCACCTCGAATTGCTCCCTCTCGTAAAGATCCCAGTACGTTTTCGGCGCGGCGAACGGCAAGTGCGGCTTAGAAAAGCCTACGCACATGAAAAACGGCTCTTCCTTGTATCGGCCCAAAGCTTCTATCGCCTGCTCCGCCACGGCGCCATCCTGGTAAACTTCATCCTCAACTTCAGCTATCTCCGTGGGCGGTCCGGCCGTATATGAAAATTTTTCTCGGGTCGACATCCCAAGCTTATCCGCCTCTTCCGAACGCATTCGGATCGATTCCAACACCTCGGGATCCGCATACTTTTGACCGGGACGATCTGGCAGCTCTGTCCAGTATTCCTTGTCGTCTCCCTGATGATGGTAAACCTTGCCGAATGAGAGCGTCCGGTACCCAGCTTCCTTGAAGTACCGAGGCAAGCTCATGGCATCGGGGATGCTCTTCCGTAAAGGCGTCCATAAATCTTGAATACCTAGTCGATCAGGATATTTTCCCGCCAACATGCTGATGCGCGAGGGACCGCATATCGCTTGTTGACAATAGGCACGCTCGAACAGCACGCCTTCCGAGGCCAATCGGTCCATCTGCGGCGTCTGGATGTAAGTCTCGCCGTAACAACCAAGTTCCGGCCGGAGATCGTCCATGAAAAAGACCAGCACGTTCATTTTCGATTTCTCTTTTGCCACACCAGAAACGGTTAGCAGACCAGCCAGCAGCAAAACGATCCGGAGCGAAGGCCAAGAGCGACGAGAGCGTATTTTTGAAATTTTGCACATACACGGAAGACTCCTTAACTTTGCGGCAGCAAGGCGTCAGGCCAAACTGCAAAATTGGATTTTCAGATGTCAGAATGAGGTGACGCCTTAGAATGCGACTTCCAAGCGAATCCACATCGCAATCTATTCGTTCGACATCGACAATGCTGCCAAACGAGCTCGAGCCGCATTTCTCAAAGCGGCGTAGGCTGAAAATTGCCCGCTGCGCAGTACGGCGGCTTGATAATGCTCAACCGCCTCCTCGATGCGCCCCTGCTCTTCCAGGAGTTCCGCAAGTGTCATCAAGACCTCTGGCTTATCGCCATAATTCGCTGCTAACTCGCGCAACAAAGCGATCGCCTTTTCCAATTTTCCCATCCCTCGAAACGCCCTTGCCTGCAACTTCAGCTCATCGAGGGTTAATGGCCCAAGACCCTTTGCCAGTTCCAATAAGCGCTCCACCTCAACCCAATCGCCGGCGGATGCTTCCAAGTAGGAATACTGGATAAAGTAGCCTTTTGCTAATTCCGCTAACCGGGCATTGCTGGAATCGATCTCCAAAGCTTCGGTCACGAAGGACTCGGCTTGCTCCAGCTGACCGTTCTCGATGTAGTACTGCGCCAAATACGTTCTCGACTGGACGTCTAGGGGCGATTGTCGCGACAACCGAGTAAAGTAACTGGCAGCCTCGGAACGCTTGCCCCGTTCCCAGAGCAAAGCAGCCAGATCGCGAGCGATTTCCAGCGACTCTGGCATGAGCTGCATGGCCCGCTTCAGACTGGCCTCGGCGCGTGGCAAGTTTCCCATTTCGCGAAAGGCTAGAGATCTAAGCCGTTGCAAATCGGCAGAATCGGGAACGCGTTCGAGCGCCGCTTCAGCCAACTCAAGAAGTCGCATAGCCTGACCTTGCTCCAACAGCGCCGAACTCAATTCCCCCAAAGCTGCTCCCTCATGGGCTCCGGCACGAATAGCGGCCTGATAGGAAGAGACCGCATCTTTTACGCGGCCGAGTTTCGCGAATACATTGACTCGCATGACATGCGCTTTCCAATCGTCTTCTCCAAACGCCACCGCTCGATCCAGAATCTCGACTGCCAATTCTAAATCTCCCCTCTGCGCGGAGGCATCGGCTTTCACCAAAAGTTGGCCAAGGTCGAAGCTGAACAAGTAAGCTCGATCTAGCCACGGATCCGGAACCTTCTCTCGCAACGAATCATTCCCTCGTTCCACGAGGTCCAGCTCTGGCTTTCCTGTCATCTGGAGAAGTCGACTCTGTGCGTCACGGATAGGACGCGACTGAGGCTCCAACGCTAGCGCTCGCTCCAAATAGAAATGTGCCTCTGCAAAACGTCTTTGCCGAATCGCCCTGACGCCAAGAGACAGAAGCGCAGGCGGATAAGAGACACCTGTCTTCTCGAGCTCTAAAAGCGCGGCGTAATATCCCTCGAAATCCATTTTCTGCTGACGCACGTCAGCGAGCAAGTAGAGCAACTCAGCACTTGCCTTATTGTCATTGGATAGCGAATACAAATCTTCCGCTTCCTCCAGATATCCGTTGGTGTGATAGGTTTTAGCCAACGCGACAATCAACGCGTCGCGGTTTGAAAACAAATTCATGCGCCTGATCAATCGCTCCGCTTCATCGGCAACTCGCCCCGAGGCTCCGCTCGACTCCAACCTTGCCAGCAAGGAATCCCTAAGAGTTGCTCGCGGCAGCCACATCGCAAAATACACCGCGAGGGCTGAGAAGAAAACAAGCCCCAACGCGACACACGCTAAATGCGATTTACTCGGACGCTTCACCCGTGTTCTCCCATTTCCAAACGGTGATCGCACTCACGTGATCCCAAGGCGGATACGCATGAAAACCTCCTGTGACAAGCTCATAGCTTCCGTCTCCATCCAGATCGCAAACCTCTACATCCACAATATGGGTAGGAGTGGCAGCCAAAGGTTTTGCGCTGAAGTTCTGGGCACCATCGTTCTCAAACAAAGCCAACGAATAGGAATCAGGCTGAGTCCAGTCATTAAAGCAACTCGAGGCGACAACATCCAAATCCCCATCTCCATCCACATCGAGTGCTACCGGGCTGTAGGCTCCAGCAAAGTCGCCGATCCTTCTGTATCCAAAACTTCCTGCTCCTAAGTTTTCCAGCCACTGCACGCCGTGCCATGGGCGGGATCCGGGAATGGCGTAGTCAAAACCGTCACCATTCGCGTAGAGAATATCTAGATCTCCATCCTGGTCCAAGTCATGGATAGCAATGCCGCTGCTTCCGTAGTCTTCGTTTGGAGACGCGAAAATGATATTCTGTTGCATCGCCCCACCTTCATTTACGTAGACTTGGACTTCTTCCCAATGCTGCGAAACCAATGTCACAACGTCTAGATCACCGTCCCCATCGATATCCGCGATCGGCGAATGAATTGCCCCTGCTTGCTTGGTCAAAATCTCGCTCGAGAAATTCCAGTTACCTAGATTTCTCATCAGTCGAGCTTCGCCTTCGTGATAACCGAACTGGGCGATGGCCAAGTCAAGCCGGCCATCACCATCCACATCCCCTGCCTGTACGTCCGTCACGCGAGACACTCCTTCGAGCAGCACCCGTTTCGCAAATTCGCCGTCGCCCAAATTCTCCAAAACCAACACCGAACCGATCTTGTCGTTGTTGGGAAAAATCCAACCCATGCAGGCGATCAAGAGGTCCAGGTCACCATCCTTGTCGATATCGACCGCCTCCACGTGAGCGGGCCCTTCAACGCCTTCCACTTTGTCCAGCCTCGAAAAAAGCCCCGTCCCTTCTCCTCTCAAAATTCCCACGAAGTTCGCCTGCCCTTCGCAATAGACGACATCCACATGCCCATCCCCGTCGACGTCCGCCACCGTCAGATCCGTGACCCAAGGCCTCTCCGCATTCGCAAGCTCAACTTTGCGCGGAACGAGCTCGGAACCGGAAGCAACCGATTCCCCAAAAGCGAACAGGGAAAACCACAGAACGCGGAGCAAAGAAGGGACCCTTAGCATATCCAACCAACAACTACAGAGATACATTTCGTCAGCGGACTCGTGTCCCTCTACGAGCGGGGCGAGCCGTTCTCGCTTTTCATCAGCGACGGATCCAAGGAGAAGCCGTCCTTCCATTCCCCCCTGAGCGTGACCTCCTTCGGATGCGACTCCAGTCCGACGCGGAAACGCTGAATCGCGCCGTTCACGTAGTCCACGCTGGTCATGCCGACGAGTCTTCCGTTTTGCACGATGCCGGCGAGGCGGTTGTCGGGCGAGTCGGCCGCAAGGTTCGCCAACTGGATATCCTTGGGAATCTCGTATCCTTCTTCGTTAAGGAAACGTTGATAGCGCCAAGCGCCACCGCACATGATGACCTGCGGTTTCTCCTTTCGATACCACTCGAGGAATGACTTTTTACAGGATGTGGGGTCTTGATCGAGAAAGGGCTGCAGCATCTTTCCGGGACTCAGGCGATGCTGCATGGTCCAGTAGGCACCGGACCAGTTGTTGTTCGACCTGTCATCCATATATTGCGTGCAAGCATAGCCGATACGTTGGAAGCCCAAGCGAAGCAGACGTTCGTAAACCAACTTCAGGTTACCGAAGTGGTCGGGCTTGATGGTGCTCAATCGCGCACGCAGTTCGGAGTTGCCGATACGCACGGAACGGAACAGTTCCCAATCGAGCTCGAATCCGTCCCATTCCATCGGAAGCGGGCCCACGATCACACCCGCAACGTTTCGATTCAAAAGGATCTCCGTGCTTCGCCGCTTGCTCATGCCCGGCTCGGCGATCCAAAAGGATTCGAGCCGAAAGCCCAATTCTTCCGCGCGTCGCTTGGCCCCGAGGTAGCAGTCGCGGTAGAACCCGCGGCAACTCTCGAAAAACTCGGGGTCGGGAAAGGCGTTCAGCCAAGACAAGGTCCCTTGGAAGGCGCTGCGGCGATTCTTTCCGCAATAGGCTGAAAAAGCTGCTAACATCGGGTCCGCGTGGTAGCCCATTCTTTCGGCGGTTTCATGCACCCTCTGTCGCGTCTTTTGACTGACCCGGGAGGAGTCGCGCATCGCTTCCGCAACCGTGGTGAAGTGGAGGCCGAGTTCATCTGCGATATCGCGTACCGTCACCCGCTTGGCGGTCGCGTCCGCTGACGCTTTGGCTCCCGTAGCTCCTTCTTCAGATCGCATCTGGATTAGGAGCATAAACGGATTTTCGAACGCGGCTTCTCTTTTGTTATCGATATTTATGGATTGGAGCAAGATGGGCCTTGCCGCCTCGAGCGGCAAGACCCGGTGCCCACTGCAGGAAAGCTAGAAGCTGAAGGTGTTAGAAAGCCGGTAGATCCTCTCGCGATTGACGCGGAAGGCCGCTTGCTGCCCGTCCGGATTGATGCGAATCGGGATCAGGTCGTTGTCACCGTTGAGGTTCTGGATGTTCAACTGGATCTTCCAATCGATCTTGTCGTTGAAGATCTTGCGCCCGTAGGACGCGTGCAAACCGAGGTTCCAAGTCTCCGGGCCGAAGTAACCGTTCTGCAGGTCTGTGATGAGGTTGCCTTCGGAATCCGTGGTCAATGGGTAACCGATGGAACGCTTGTCCGACCAGCGGACGGAGCCGCCTGCGGAGAAACCCTTGAACCGTCCGTCCGTAAACTTGTAGTTCGTCACGAAGTTCCAGTTCCACTTGGCAAGGTCCAGCCGCGTCCGACCGTCGTTCGCGAGGGCCGGATAGAGGGCCTCGCCCACCGCTGCGTTGAATTGCTGGCGAACCGTACGCGAACTGCTCCACGGCAGGTCCCAGAAGGTCTCCCAGAATGGCTCGCGCAGCGCCATGTACTCGAGCGTAGCCAGTCCGCTATTGGTTTGGATGGTCTCGCCTTTTGAGCCGGCGAGGCGAAAACGCCAGTTCTTGGTCGGGTTGTAGGTCATCTCGATCTCTACGCCCTTGGCCAGGAAGTCGTGAACATCCGTCACGTTAGGCAAACGGTCGTGGTTTTCGGTGCTGCCATCCCAACGTACCCAGGTGTTCTGCTCAGGAGTCAGCTCCTCCTCCCAGGATCCGTTATTGATGCGGCTGTAGATTCCTCGCTCGAATCCGCGCATTCTCCATACCGCGACGAACGCAAGTCCGCCATCGCGAGAATCCTTCTGCACGGTCTCGTACCAGTTCACTTTGAGGTTCAACTTATCCTCCAGGAGGTTCAGCGAAAAGCCGTAGTCCTCGCCGACTCCGCTCGAACCCGGTACAGGTCGGTTCAAGATGTCTACGGCAGGCCCCGAAACCACGAAGTTTTCCGACTCGTTGTAGTGGACCGAAAGCCAATCGGTAGCATGGAAAACCGCTCCCTTGGTCACAGTGTCGCCTTGGTTCTTGTCCGGCTCGCCGGAGAAGACCCAGTTGGACAAGTCGTTGTCGCGATCGCCATTGGTGGTCGTAGGGGCCGCGGCCGCCTGTCCCTCGATGGTGTCGTCGCGGTATCCTAAGGTGGTAACTAGCTTACCATCGAGCCAGAAGCTCTGCATGGTAACGCCCCACCCTTCATTCTCGGTCAAATCGCGAGAACCGTTTATCCGAGTGCTCGCTGACTCGATGGGAACCGAAGAGTCGACCCAACCGTCCACTTCGTCGTCATAGTAGCGCAGCGTTGTCTGCACTCCGTTCGGAAACAGGTCCTGGTTGTTGGGAAAGCCGGTAAAGGTTGGGTACTGCTGTCCCGGAGCGAGAGCTTCTCCAACGTAGTAGATCGCCGCTATACGACGACCCGGATTTTGCAGCAGCGCGTTCTCTCCCACGAATGCTTCGTGATTCAGCGAGCCGACCACGTTTTCGAGGGATCCGCCGTAGTTCTCGTCCTCGCTCTTGGCGTAGAGCGCCGCAAAGCGGTGCCGGCCGAGGAAACCGCTGTCAAACTTCTCGTCGAGGTCCAACTCGTAGGACGCTTGCACGCGAAACGCGCTGTTGCGGTCAATGTCCTGGCGACCTTGTTCGCGTCCAACCACGAAGGGACGCATGAAGTTCGGGTTGACGCTGCCATCCGTCAGCGTCTCGTTGACGTCCACCGCGATCATGGAGGTACGCGGGTTGATCACTGCGTTGTTCTCCCGCAGGGTCTCATCCTTCTGGAAACCGACCTCAACGTTGAAGTCTTGGCTGAAACGGTGCCTCAGCAGAATCTGGGTATAGTCCGTCTCCTGGAGCTGGTAGCTGCCCGGGAGCGAGCCGAGGTCGATGTCCCGGAACGGAAAGACGCGGTCGTCCGTGACATGGTTCGGGGTATAGAAGTTGAGCCCGTCTTGCGGGTTGGAGCTGCGTCGCATGAACACACGAGACGACGTGGGAAAACGGCTCATGTCTGGCCGCACGTTTTCAAGCCTGATCGCGTAGTCGGGACCGACTTGGTTCATATCGGTAAAGAAGAGCCCATTCCGGGCTGCGATATGGGCCAACTCGTCGAAATAGTCTGCCGCGGGTACCCCATTGATATCGCCAGATGGATTTTCGCCCGGAGCGATGGTTGGCGAACCGGCTGCGGCCCAATGCGTAATATGGTCCTCAGGCGGAATGTAGCGGGGGCGATTGGCATCGATTTCGATCTTCTCGTGGTTGAAGCTGATCTCGGTCCTCTCGTTCGGCTTGTAGGTGAGCGCGACCGTCGCCCGCTTGTCGCGATCGTGGGCGTCGTCGTACTGGAAGCGCTTGTCGTTCAGCACGCCCATGAAGCGAATCGCCAGCTTGTCCTCCGCCAACACGCGGTTGAAGTCGATCTCGCTGCGTACCGTGCCGAAATTGTCGAGGGCAACGCGAAGCTGCCCCATATCCTTGTTAGTGGTGGCTTTCTTGCGGGCGTAGTTGATAATTCCTGACGGGCTTCCCAGTCCGAAAAGGATCGAGTTCGGACCGCGCACGACGGCAATACGCTGGATGTTGTAAGAATCGATATGGGGATTGGAAGTAGCGAAGAAATCGGAAGTCGTATCCGCCCGCGTAAGACCGCGCACACGATTCCGCGAAGGCTGCGTCGCTTGGCCTCCGTCGACCCAAGAGGCATTGGAACTCGCTTCGAAGGTTTGTCCGGTCTCTGCGTTTGCGACGTAAGCAAGCGCCTCTTCCACATTGGTAGCTCCGATGTCATCAAGGAATTCGTTCGTCAAAACGGACACGGATGCCGCAACGTCTTTGAGTTGCGTATTCAAACGGCTGCCTGCGATCGTGGTCGTCGCTCGATAGCCGGAGTCTTGCGAGGCGTCTACCTCGAATGGAGAAAGCTCGTAAACCTCTTCTTCCGCAGAAGAGGCGTCTTGAGCAAGGGTAGGATTGGCCGCGAGGAGGCCGAGGCTGACAGTACACGCGGTACTGAAAACACGTTTGTTCATAGTGAGACAGTTTTTCAGGTTTTAGGTCCCCTAACTCCGCCGGGCACAGGCCATCCCCAAGGCATGACGATACATGTCACGCGCTCGGAAATCCAAGCGGCCAACGGAAGGTTTTTGGGTGTAGGGGTATCGGCGTGGGGGTACGCTATCGATGAGTAGCAAACTGCGCTCAAACGCGGAAAACGCTAATCCTACGGTTTCATACAAGTATGAGGAGCCCGAGCAATTCCGCCGCTGCACCGGCTCATGGAGCCTTGATACCAAACGAACTCGAATCCCCCACCGATTCTAAAAACGGCTGTGCAATTGGTTTTTCAGATGTGCGAATGATTCGCAGCTCGCATCTCACCTTGAAAGGGCCCTTTCCTTCGCTATCGACCCTTTCGTATGACCTCAGCCCTGCGACCTTTCCTACTCTCTGTCATTGCCAGCCTAGGATCTATCGCTGAAGCGCAAGTCACCCTATCCTGCGACTTGACCGAGGCGGGGAACAAGCAGGGCGTAATCTACAATTTCTGGGACACCCACAACCGCCTGCCTCCCTACGAGAGCATCAATGTGCCGGCATTTTGAATGGAGGGCTCCTACGTTAACTGCGTACGCATGCTGGGAGGCTGGTCGAAAAAAGGCGAACGCATGCTCGACTACGATTGCTACAAGTGGGACGGAGAAACTTTTGTCTACGACTGGGAACCTCTCATCCGGCGGATCGATGTTGTATTGAATTCCGGAATACAGCTTAAGCAGATCGTGCTGGACAATCCCCCTTGGGCCTTCCAGTGCGCCATCACCTTCGTCGATCGAGCGGACGGACTCCACTACCTCGCCAAAGACAGGAACTCGACCTACGGGAACGCCGTTCCACCCACCTCAATGACCTGCAATGGTCAGAGTGGATACCCGTCAAATCGGAAGCGTCGAAGGATCAAAAAATGCCATAATATGGATACAAACAGAGCTCCCTTCCTTCGCATTCCAGAAAATCGAAGTGCGAGCACGTTAAGCCTTCCCTCAAAACCCAAGAACGAAGCGAAAAATTTAAAAAACGGTCCAGCAAAACGTACGAGTGCGCTGTCATTGTGTTCCTTGCATCTTTCTAAGCTGCTATTCTTCCTCAGGAGGCGACCTTGCGTCGCGATCAACCGGTCTCCAATCGCGACGCGAGGTCGCCTCCCACAAAATGTAATGAATGTGAGGGCCTTAACTTACATCACGCTCGCCCCTTCTGCGTAGGTTTTGAGCTTGCTGCGAACCGCAGTGCCCCTCTTTCACAGCTCGTCGCATCCGCGCACTCCGTAGCCGCTTCCGGTTCCGCCTTCGTGTCGGTGGCAATTTCATATTAATTAAACACAATTCTGTCACCAATTCACGCATCACGGCTTGCTCTCGGCACTTCTGACTGTCAACCTCACCCCGCAATTTATCAAAGACCCTCAATCTCCGATTGTTGCACCGCCTTATTCAACTTTCGTTCGGCCTGCTTGACGACCGGCGCTCAGCAATGAGCTCCTGGAAACTCATCAGCTAACGTCCCCGTCGGAAAACGATTCCGTGGGCCCCAAAATGTAAGAGAACGAATATGAAAAGGTATGTAGATTTCATTAATACGATCAGCGGCAAGATTCTGCTCGGGTGCGACGGTTTCGTCGACGAGGTTTACCAAATCGTCGACGTCAGGCAAAGCCTCACCGAATACACCGCGATCGATAACCTTCGCTCCTTTGGCGAACTCATCGTCAAAAGGGCGGACGGAGGCGTTGGTCTAGAAATCGTCCCCAAACGTCGGTGCTCCGGCGGATTTACCCCAAACACCGGTAGAGTTGCGGCCTTTCTCGGCCTGAAACCTATCCTGACCGGACTCTACGGAGCCAACGAAATCGACCCGGCCTTCGAGGAGTTCAAGGAAAACTGCGATCTCATCTCCTTGGGCGACCCAGCGGTCACGCTTGTATTCGAATTCCAAGACGGCAAAATCCTGATGAGCGCCCTCAAGTCCGTAGCCAATCTTACCTGGAAGGACTTCGTCGCATTCTTCGGCGAGGAGCGACTGCAGGAAATGTTTTCCGACGTGGACATTCTAGGCCTCGGCTACTGGTCGCTGACTCCAGACTTCGACAATTTCCTGCAAGGCTTCGTCTCGCAATACGAAGGCAAAAAAGCGCCCCGCCGCATGTTCTTCGACTTCGCAGACATCAAGAAAAAGTCCAACGAATCGTTCATGGAAAGCTTGGCCATCATCAAGAGACTGAACGAAAAGATTCCCATGACCATGAGCGTCAACGAGCATGAAGGAGCTGAGCTTTTCTCGCGCTTTCAGGTTGAGTTCGAAGAGAGTCCGGAGAAGGTCACGGCGGGACTTACCGCACTCCGTAAAGCAATCGGAATCGACGAACTCGTGATCCACACGCCCCACTACACTGCCGCATCTTGCGAAGCGGAAGGGGAAGGTTTCGCGCTACAGGACCATCAGAAAAACGTCATCCGCACCGCCGGCGCCGGCGATACCTTCAATGGTGGCTACCTTTGCGCGTCTCTAGGAGACCTCTCAATCAAGGAACGCCTCGTCATCGCCAACGCAGCGACCGCCTTCTTCGTTACCCACGCAACCGCTCCCACGAAGGAGGAGATGATTGCGCAAATCGAAAAAGCGAGCGATAGGTAGTACGAAACCAAGGGGCCTCTATCAGGCCCCTTTCACTCCATTTGCACAAACGAATTTATGACCTATAGACACTCTTTGCTCCACCCCGATCACCAAGATCCGATGCCTGCGATCCGCATCGACGAAACGCTTGTATCCACTGCATCAAGACAGCCATGGTCGGTTCGCTCTCGCACCTTGCGCGGAGGAACCCAGGAAGGCGTCGACGTCGTGGAAATCGACAACGGCAAGCTTTCATTCGTCGTATTGCTGAGTCGCGGAATGGGAATTTGGAAAGGCCAAAACGGAAAAACCCGCTTGGGCTGGGATTCTCCCGTCAAGGACCCCGTGCACCCGAGTTTGGTCAACGCCAACGATTGCGGCGGCCTCGGGTGGTTGAAAGGCTTCAACGAGTGGATCGTACGCTGCGGACTCAGCAGCATGGGTGCTCCCGGTGCCGACGTTCTAGTGGACAACAATGGCAACGAGATGGAAGCCTTCCTGCCTTTGCACGGGAATATTGCCAATTTACCAGCTCGCGCCGCCTGCATCGAAATTACCGCAGAGGAGATAATTCTGCGGGGTGAAGTTCACGAGACTATGATGTTCGGGCCCGCCCTTCGCTTGAATACGGAGATTCGCACCTGTTTCGGTTCCTCAACACTGACTATCAACGACACCGTTACCAACATGGGCGACAACCCAGCCGAGCACCAGTTGCTCTACCACGTCAACTATGGGCAACCCTTACTCGAAAAAGGGGCTCGCTTCCTAGCTCCGTTCAAGCAAGTGGCGCCTCGCGACCCGAGGGCGGCCGAGGGTATCGATCATTTCGATACTTTTGACGCAGCAGTGCCTGGATTCGTGGAGCAGGCCTACTTCATGGAGTTGGCAGGAAAGCGCGGGAACCGCGAGACGCTCGCTATGCTGAAAAACGCCGGTGGCGACCAAGCCTCCCTCCTTCGCTTTTCATTGAAGGACTTTCCTTGTTTCACCCTCTGGAAAAACACGGCAGGCGAGCGAGACGGATACGTCACCGGACTCGAGCCTGCCACCGCCTACCCGAACCCGAGACGCTTCGAGCGCCAAAAGGGTCGCGTCATCACCTTGGCGAGTGGCCAATCCAGAAGCACGTCCTTGATCGTGGAAAATTTGGATACGAAAAAAGCCGTCAAAGCCGCCGAGGCGGAAATCAAGGGCCTGCAAAAAAGCGCGAAGGGCAAAGTGAGCCAGACAGCAATCGCCCGCTTCTCCAACATCTAGAGCCGGATTCGTTCAGAAAACCGAAAAGGTGGCGCGGGTTCTCCGAACACGCTCGCAGTTTTGATCTTTCCCAAGTCGTCTTCGGTACCGAGGCTTGCCGACAAAGCGAAGCGCCCAAAGCCGACCCACCTTTTGTGGCTTGCGAATCGATTCACGCCCTTGAACTGCCGCTCAAGGGGTCATCTCTGTTTTGTCAAAACACCTTACTTCTCGCGTCTTTGAGCCTCGCTCAATGCGCGCGTTACTGGCCCATCGTCCCCTAGAAGGTAGACGCGATGCCAATCCTCACCGGGTTGCTTTTCAGCAACGATCGCCCTAGCCTCCGGTGTGGAATTGCGGATGATCGAAGTGATCGCCCATCCTGCATTCTCGCGCCTAAGCACTTCGCGCCCCTTGGTAAAACTCGCTCCGCCATCCAAGCTATTCCACCAAGCGACTTGTCCGATGCCGTCTTCCTTGTAAGCGATCAAGAAGCGAATGTCTTGCGGTGAGTTCACGATAAAGTCACCCCGAGAGTCGACGTCAGGAGCGATGTCCGCCACTGGTTCGCCACCAACCCATTCCTCGCCTGTCCAGCGGAAATGCGAGGTCCGCTTCGGGCCGCCTGTTTTTTCCCCAAGGTCTTCTCCAATATTTGTGGCGATATGCGGATGCCCTTCCGAATCGAGGTGAACAGTACCATTAAAGGTCCACTTGTCACCCGTGCGTGCGGCCAAGGTCATTTCGTCCGCGTATTCGCGCGTGATCGGCATCTGCAGTTCCTCGCCCTGCACGTTTGTCCAAACGCCCGTCTTAGTATTGAAAACCATATAGTAAGCATCATGTCGTTCCGTAGTGTGCCCGCGGCCGTCTACTCCTGCGTTCATATCCCAGCAGAGATGATAATCGTAGGTCACGATGATTTCGTCGCCCTTCCCGCGGCCTACCCATGCATACCAGCTATCTACAGCATCCAAGTCGTCGCGCCGCTTGTGCTTTAAGAATGATACGGCGGGCGAAAAGGTGCGTCCATTGTCAGTAGATTTGTGATACACCCAGTCGCTACGATGCGCTCCATGCCGGTAAAAGAGATAGAGGTCGCCGTTGTCCATTTTGACCGCTTGATTGTAGGTGCCAAACGGGGGAATTGTATGCAAATCCTCCCACTCCGTAATGTCGTAGGGGCGTTTGGACACAGCGTGCCTATTTTCTCCGTAATGATGGTTTCCAAGCGGGTTTTCACCGTGCGCCCCCGGCGTCCCTCCGTGTCCGCCGTAAAACACGTGAATATAGCCAGCATCGTCCACGATCAGGGTCGGCTTTCCATGATTGTCCACTTTCTTGGCCCGATTCGGATCCTTTCCCATCACGCTCACGCCGGCTTGGACCGGTCCTTTCCACTCACCGGTTTCGTGATTGTAGGAGGCCACGTACGGATCTTCGAGGGGACCTTGATAGGCGAGGTAGGTAATGCCGTCGACGTGCTCGCCTGCAGGATGCTGCACCACCGCCAGCGGATTGCCCCATGCATCGTCGGCGAAATAGTCGACTTGGTTCTCATTAGCTGCAGGAACCTTTGCGGGCTTATCGCTGCAAGCCGCCAACGCGAAGCAGGCAAGGGTTAATGCCGGAATCGAAAATGTGGAGCTAAACCTTATCATTGGTGTAAACTGATTTCGTGTTTTGGAAGTTTCGAAGAAAGTCACAGAAACGGCCTAGTCGAAAAATGACGCGTTGATCTCTTGAATTACCTAGAACCTGAATCATTGTCCTGCGGGTCGAGAAAACGTATGTCTTCCAACTCCGACCTCTACTGTTTCACCATTCGGAAGTTCTACAACCGCAGATGTATTCGGTGGGATCACGACGGAGAGATCAAACCTGCCGCCCCCAAGCTGCCATGAGCTTTCGGCCAATCCGTAGGGAGTTTCCAAGGACGCCTTAGCCTGCGTCACTCCGCCGCCCGGTTCTGGAGCCACTTTAATCTTTTTGTATCCAGGCTCTAGTTCGGACAAGCCTGCCACCGTTTCATACATCCATTGCCCTACCGCTCCGTAGGCGTAGTGGTTCAAGGAGTTCATCTTTGCTCCGTTGAAGCCCTCCGACCGCGAGTAGCTGTTCCAACGTTCCCAAATGGAAGTCGCCCCTTCTCGGATTGAATAAATCCAAGACGGGTACTCTTCCTGCAAGGCAACCGTGTAAGCCAGATCCGTGCGTCCGAAACGGCTCAAAGTCCTGCAAATCAAAGCCGTACCCACAAATCCCGTACGCAAATGCCCGTTAGCCTCTTCTACCACAAGACGCTCTAGCTCTCGCATGGCATTCGCCCGGTCCGCTTCGGGCAGCAGGTCGAAAGCGAGCGCCAGCAAATAGGCCGTCTGCGTTTCTTTTCCGTCCTCCCGAGGAAGCATCACTCCGTCTTCAAAAAACGCTTTCGCAAAACGCTCGCGAACGGATTCCGCCCGCTTCGAAAATTGTTTCGCGTCGTCCTCGTAGCCTAGCGCCTCCGCGACATCCGCCAAGATGGCCGCGCTGCGAGCGTAGTAAGCCGTGCCGAGCAACGAACGACTGGTGTCACCTCGCAAGGGTCTATCGGTATTCTCCTGGAACGGTTGCAGCCAATCGTTGTATCCGTAATCAATCCACAGACCACCATTAGCCGACGTTTCCATATCGTAGTAGGAAACCCATCTGATCATCGCCTGGTAGTTGTCTCGTAGAATCTTATTGTAACCATACTTTTGATACATATCCCATGGTACAATCGTAATGGCGTCCCCCCAAGCTGGAGTTCCATGAGGTCGGCTTCGCACCCACATGACATCTGGAGCCACATCAGGAATCTTTCCAGTTGGGAATTGCCCATCCCTCAGGTCGCGACACCACTTTTCCAAAAAAGCCAAGGACTGAAAGTTGAAGGCCGCAGTGGGACCAAAGACTTGGATATCGCCCGTCCAACCAAGGCGTTCGTTGCGCTGCGGACAATCCGTTGGCACCTCCAAGAAGTTTCCTAGTTGGCTTCGTCTGATGTTCTGCTGCAACTGGTTCCAGTCTTCTACAGAGCTTCTAAACTCGCCCGTTGAAGCGACTTCGCTCGTAAGGACTAAACTCTTTACCCAATCCAACCGAGGTTCCTCTCCTTCCGGAATCCCAGAGAGTTCCATGTAGCGATAGCCATGAAAAGTGAAGCGAGGTGACCAAGTTGCGACACCGTCCTCGGCCGCGGTATAAGAGTCCGTCACCTTGGCCGAACGAAGATTCTCGTAGTGCGGTGTTCCATCCGGGTTGAGGGCTTCGGCAAACCTCATCTCAACGGTTTGACCTTTTTCCATCGGCATCTTCAACTCGGGCACGCCCACCAGATTCACTCCGAAATCAAAGATAATCGTCCCTTCGTCACCTCGTTTCCATGACAAGGGGGCAATCTTTTCCACCGCCTTTACAGAGGGTCCCGAATAGCTACTGATTGGAATCGCAAGGTCAACGTCGCGCGCAACGGCCGCTCGCCAGCCTGAGTCGTCAAATCCTACCTCATCCCAAGCCCCCAATGCGGCTCGGGCATCGTAGCTCTCGCCATCGTAGAAGTCGGCAAACTGCACGGCGCCCGTCACCACTTTCCAACTACTATCGGAAACGACCACATCTCGGCTACCATCCTTGTAATACAACTCCAGCTGGCATAGGAGAGCGGGAGTTCCACCATTTCGCTCCCTGCCCGCAAATAGGATATTGCCACTGTACCAACCATCCGCGAGCACCGCGCCAATGACGTTTTCGCCTTTCTTCAAAAGCTCGGTAACGTCTACTGTACGGGCGATGCGACGCTTGCGGTAGTCCGGCCATCCGGGACCGAAATAGCTGTCCGAGACTCGCTTCCCGTTGAGGGAAAAGTCGACGATCCCCTCAGCCGAGTAATGCAAGCGGGCTCGATCCAATTTGGGCTTGCTTTCAAACGCTTTGCGAAAATGCGGAGCCGGATCAATCTCTCCCGAGCGATCCTCCGGATCCTGGATCCACTTCCCTTTCCAATCATGCGAGTACAGCAGTCCGTACTCGACGCTAGCGACCTCGGACCAGTCCGACAAATTTCCATCCCCATCCCAGTATCGAACAATCCAGTACAATCGATCTCCGGTCCCAAGCTTCGCTCCCTCGTAATTGACAAACAAGTTCTGCGACGACGAACGCTGCCCACTCTGCCAAAGATCGGCTTTTCCCGGCAGCAACGAACGCTTCGTTGCGCAGCGGATTTCCCAAGCCGTCTGCTCCCCTTGCGGCAGCTTCCACGAAAACTGCAGTTCGCTTTCGCCATAGCCAATCGGGTCTTGCAAGAGAGGCCCGACGCTCAGCGAGTTCGCTGCCGGCAGTGAAAACAATTGTGGGGTCAGAAACAAACAGAGGTATAGTACGTATTTTATCATGTCGCGGTAAATGAAATTGCTGCAGTAAGCTGAGCTAGCGAATGCTGGGGTAAGTTTGGAGAATCGCATGAAATTCACCCAAGGTGAATCTTCCAATCTGACAAATGCGCAAAAACTTGCACGATTCGATCTGCGGAAGCTTTTCGATACGTATGGAATCAATCGCCGTTTTCCACAGAGCAAGGATCGGCCATTGCTAACTGTAGCATCTGGCAAGAGATACAGATTCTTCTCACCCCGCTTACCTCACTCATGCAAACTGATTACAATTTCCACGACCTGCCCCTTGGCCAAAGGAGCGACTCCGGGGAGCTAGGCTACTCGGCGCGGGAGGGCGGCAGAGAGTCTAAAGCGATGGTAGCCCCAATAAATACCGCCCCCACCCCCAAAAATCTCAGAAGAGAAAGCAACGTAAGCGCATGAAATCCAAACACACCTTCAAAGTAGGCCTCTTCGGTATCGGCCTGGAAGCCTACTGGCCGCAATTCCCCGAACTCAAAGAAAGCCTCGATCGTAACATGGAAACCATGGCGCAACGACTTTCTGGATACGGATCCGAAGTCGTCAACCTGGGCCTCGTCGACACCCCTGAGAAAGCGCTCGACGCCGGTCATGATTTCCGCAAAGCCGACGTTGATATCATTTTCCTCTACGTTACGACTTACGCCCTCTCCTCGACCGTGCTGCCCGTCGTACAACGCGCCAAGGTTCCCGTTATTCTCCTGAACATTGCTCCCAGCGCCAAGATCGACTACGAGAGTTTCAATAAGCTCGGCAACCGCACCCTCATGACCGGCCGCTGGCTCGAATACTGTTCGGCCTGCCCCGTACCCGAAATTTCCAACGTCTTCAATCGTACCGGGATCGAATTCCAGCAAATCACCGGCACCCTCGAGGAGTCCGACCCTTGCTGGAGCGAGATCGCAGACTGGGTTGCCGCCGCCCGCGTTGCTCACGGCATGTACCACAACCGCCTCGGTCTCATGGGCCACTACTACAACGGTATGCTGGACATTTACACCGACATTACCCAGCAGTGCGGTGTTTTTGGCGGCCACATGGAAATCGTAGAAGTCGACGAGCTTTCGGCTCTCCGTCGCGACGTTACGGATACGGAAATTGCGGAACGAGTCGCTCTGTTCCAGAAAGAGTTCGACGTGCAGCCCGACTGCGCCCCAGCCGAGCTCGAACGAGCCGCCCGCACCTCAGTCGCCCTCGACAGACTGGTCGCCAACCACGACCTCGGTTCCCTCGCCTACTACTACATGGGCACCGGAAATGAAGAAAATTTGGATACAATGAGTTCAGTCATCCTCGGCAACTCGCTTCTCACTGCCAATGGCGTTCCCGTCGCAGGAGAGTACGAAATCAAAAACGCCCAAGCCATGAAGATCATGGACCTCTTCGGAGTCGGCGGATCCTTCACCGAATACTACGCCATCGACTTCGAGGATGACATCGTCCTCCTCGGCCACGACGGCCCTGGGCATCTCGCCATCGCTCAAGGCAAAACCAAGGTCAAACCGCTGGACGTCTACCACGGCAAAGTGGGCGACGGCCTCTCCGTCGAAATGTCCGTCAAGCACGGTCCTGTCACCCTGCTGTCTTTAGTACAGTCTGGCGACGGCGAGCTCCGCCTACTCATCGCCGAGGCCGAATCCGAGTCGGGCCCCATCCTCGAAATCGGTAATACGAACAGCCGCTACCGCTTCTCCATTGGGGCCCGCGCCTTCGTGGAGCAATGGAATAGCCACGGGCCCGCCCACCATTGTGCCGTGGGCATTGGCCACATTGCCAGCAAACTGCAGAAGCTTGCCAAGCTCCTCGGCATCGAGGCCATCACCGTCTGTTAAGCAGATTTGCCAAGGCAACAATCCTTACCGTTTCCAAACCGGCTACCGAATCAAGATGTCCACATTTTCACTTTACGATCTTCGCTGCGAAAGCATCCAACAACCCATCGGCATACAAACAACAACGCCTCGTCTGAGCTGGAAGATCCGATCCAATCGCAAATCGGTTTTCCAAGCAGCTTACCAAATCCGCGTCGCCAGCGCCCCCGAGAAACTTGCCGAGGGTCAAGCCGACCTTTGGGATAGCGGACGAGTAGAAAGCGACCAGTCGCACCTCGTCTCCTATGCCGGAACGCTGCTTGCTTCACGGATTATCGCTTATTGGCAGGTTCGCGTCTGGGACAACAAAGGAGCCGAGGCCACTTCCGAGATCGCATTCTGGGAGATGGGACTGCTCAAAGCCTCGGACTGGTCCGCCAATTGGATCAATGCTGCCGCACGCGCTCCGAGCCAGGACCCACTGGTACTCGAGTGGTGCGAAAAAGTCGTCTACCAACCCATCGCCGATGGCGGCTACGAGCGCGAACGCAAGCTCGACGAAGTAGCTGTCGCCAAGCGTCCGGAGCGTATTCAAATAGTGAAGTCAGCTGAACCTGCCTGCTGGCTTCGTCGCTCCTTTGCAATCAAAAAGGCGATCACCCGCGCCCGTCTCTACTCTAGCTGCCTCGGTTACTCCGAGCTTTATCTCGATGGGAAGAAAATTTCAGACCGCGTTCTCTCCCCTTCTCAGACAGACTACGAAGTCAGAGCACTCTACACTATCGACGCTCTAGACGAACAACTTTCCAGAGGGGAACACGAGCTTCGCATTCATCTCGCAGAGGGCTGGTATGGCCAGAGTATGGGCTTTTTTGACCCACTGTTCCGCTACGGAAAACCGATCGCCCTCGCGCAATTGGAAATCGAATACGCTGATGGCACCCGCGAAACCATCGTGACTGACTCCCACTGGCAAGCTGCCACAAGCCAATTGCTCAAAGCAAACCTCTACACCGGCGAGGTCTGCGACGGCCGTATCGGCGACGACGACCTCACGTGGGGAAGCGTTTCCGGGCCAGAGGAGGACCAACCACTCCCACAACGCCTGGAAGCCCAATTGTTGCCCCCCACTCGCAAAGTAGATCGGGTAGAAGCGGTTTCGATCATCGAACAGGAACCAGGCGCCTACATCGTTGACATGGGAATCAACTTCGCCGGTTGGATCTCACTCTCCCTCGAAGCTCCACGCGGCACCGCCATCGACCTTCGCTATACGGAGATCCTCACGCCTGAGAATCAACTCGACTGGGACACCATCGGTCGCCGCGCCGTTGGCGCCTACCAGCACGATCGTTACATAACCAGCGGCCAGGGCCGGGAAACCTACGAACCTCGCTTCACGTATCACGGTTTCCAATACATCGAGATAAGAGGTCTCCCCCAAAAGCCTCAACTTGACGACATCGTTGGCTACCAAGTACGCACGGACTTCAAGCGAACCGGAGCCTTCTCCTGCTCCGACGCCTTCCTCAACAAGCTGCACGAGTGCATCCTCTGGACTTACGAAGCCAACTTCGTCGGTCTGCCCGCCGACTGCCCGCACCGCGAGAAGTGCGGTTGGCTCGATGCCTACAACACGGGCGAAATGGTCTATTACAACTGGGACATCGGATCGAGCCTTGGTAAGTATATCGAAGACATTCGCAGCTCTTCCGACCTCCTAGGTGGACTGCCCGGCAACATCGCTCCCGGTCGCCGCAACGGCATGTTCGAAGCCTTCGACTGGGGCATATGTACCATTCTGCTTCCGTGGTATAAATATCACTACACGGGCGACCTTCGCATCGTTGAACACCACTGGCAACACATGTTGAACTACTTGGAATTTGCCCACGAGAAGTATCCGAGCGGCATTCCTACCGGTTCCCTCGGCGACTGGTGCGATCAACCCGCCACCCTCGAGTTGTCTTTCACCCGTGTCGACGGCAGTCCGTTCAACTCCCACCCAGCCACCACCGCAGCCATGCACTACTTTTTCGCGGTAAAGGCGATGGCCGCGCTAGCCAAGGCGCTTGAGAAAGGCGACGAGTTGGTAAAAACCTTCGCCGAGCGGGCCGAAAGCATACGGCAAGCCATCAACTCGACCTACTTCCACCAGCGGGCCATGACCTTCAACAGTCAAACTGAGAACGCCCTAGCCTTGATCTACGGAGTGGTTGACGCCAACAACCGCCAAGCGGTAGCCGACCGTCTCGCCGAGGAAGTCGTACACGGCAACGGAGGTCACTTCAACGTCGGCGCCCACGGAGCCGGGTTCCTCTATCATGCCCTCAGCAACTACGGTCACGCCGATGTGGCCTGGGAGATGTTCCAGAAAGAGACGTACCCAAGCTACCGATACATGTTTAGCCAAGGAGCTACCTCGATCTGGGAAAACATGAGCCGATGGGATCCCATCAAGAAAACCACCTCAAAATCCCTCAGCCATCCCTTCCAATCTAGCTTTCACCACTGGTTCTACAACGCGATCGGCGGAGTGCAGGCCGCCCCGTCGACACCCGGTTTCAAGAAACTAATTTTCATGCCGCAAACCGTCGGGTTGCACATTGGAGCCTCCGCCAGCATCGAGACTCCCTACGGCACCGCCAGCAGCTCGTGGAAGCTTGAAGAGAGTGACTTCTCTTGGTCCATTGAAATCCCCCCAAATACGAGCGCCACCATCGTTCTTCCCAACCGTATCCAAGCGGCGACGATCGACGGAGAAACCACTGCATGGACCGAAAATTCAGTTTTGGGTACACGCTATCCGAAAACCCTGAAACTCAGCTCTGGAAGTTACCGCATAGCGGGAAAGGACGACGAATCTCCGCCTGCAAAGAGCGTCCCGAAACGCCTCGGTGAGTGATACAGCACAAAACGGATTCCCCTGGAGCGTCATCTCATCGCGTGACCCTTCAGTACGCCCACTATCTCCATAGGGATTCAGTCGCGTCTTCATACTGTTATGAATTTACAACCTTTGTGCGGAATACACCCGACGCTCCTACTGACGTGCTTTGCTAAAACAACGGCGGCTATCGTTTAGGCTCAATTCCGTATTCATGAAACGCATTTTATTAGTACCCTTACTGCTCGCCACGACTGGAATGTTACGCTCCGAAGAGCTGATCGAAGCTCCCTCTTGGGTCGAATTCAACCAAAACGCTCAGGCTGGCACGCCTTGGCAAAGCTCGTTGCGAGACTTTTCCTACGCCGGGTATCGTTTCTCAAATGCCCCCCTGCCTCAGTTGGACGATTGGCAGAGTATAGACGTTACCGACTATGGAGCGATACCTGACGATGGCCTTTTTGATGACACCGCGATCCGTGCGGCCATAGAAGCTGCCGAGTCATCTAATGGCCCGGTGGTGATCGACTTCCCTGCTGGGAGATTTCTCGTTGCCGACGAAGCGAACGCAAAGTCGCCTATCGAGGTAAACCGTGGCTATATCGTTTTTAGGGGTGTCGGCGCCCACGACAATGGCACGGAAATTTTCGCCGACTGGTCCGGTGGAGAAAACGATGAGGGAGTGCCGACGGACGGTGGCCCGTGGCGCTTCATCTTTCGTCCCGAGAATCGCACAACAGAGACAATTACTATACTTATCGAGGGCGTTCGAAAAGGTGAACGAGTCGTCACAGTCGACGATGCCAGCCAGCTCACGCCTGGCGATTCGGTAGACCTCGTTTATAACGACTCGCAAAGCCGGGAAGCAAATTTCCCAGGACTTGAATTCAATTCAGCCTGGAATTCGAGCAATAAAGGTATCCGCTCTTTCGAAAAACACATTATCTCTCGCGTCATCGGAAACCAGGTGGTTTTTGAAAATCCAGTTCAGCTCAACATCGAGCTCGACACCGGTTACGCTCGCCTCGAGACGCATCCGCATATTTCTGAAGTCGGCATCATCGGCATCCGCTTCTCCAGCGACTGGGCAAATCATCCAGATACCTTTTCGCACCACAAAAATGCCGTCGTAGACTACGCTTGGAACGCTGTCCTCTTCGAGAACGTAAGGGACTCATGGATACGTGATACTGAATTTCGTGATTGGAACCAAGGCTTGGCTATTGACCGTAGTATCGCGATTACGGTCAAAGATGTGGAATTCTCAGGAAAGCCGGGCCATTCTTCATACTACGCTCGCTACAGTTACGGGACGCTCTTCGAGAACTGCTTGAACACCGCGTCACACTGGCATGCTGCCGGGATGCGATGGAGCACGACGAGCACGGTATTCAAAAATTGTACATTGGGTGAAAAATCAGTCGACTGCCATGGCTACCATCCTTACGCGAATCTTCTCGACAACGTCACCAAGGGAAATTTCACCCGCAACGGAGGAGCCAAGAGCGCCTATCCAAACAGCGGGCCCGACCTAACCTTCTGGAACTTTGAAAAAGCGGGCGAAACGCGTTCAAACTATGATTTCTGGAACCCGACACAACAGCCCCTCTACACCTACGCTAGGCCGCTCTTCATCGGTTTTAGCTCCCCCGGAAAAACAGTCGGTTTCGCTAATGAGGGCTTGGACGAACTTCGCGAACAACAGCCCTATCCTCAATCCCTGTTCGAGGCTCAACTTCAAATGCGTCGCTACGGGGCCTACCATTCAGCATCTTCTTTTGTTTCGAACCACCCTCCAGTTCACGCGAACAACTTAAATCCCTCAGTCTACTGGGAATCTTCTCACGCTGGTCTTGGGCAATGGATAATGACCGACTTAGGAACTCCCTACGAAGTCCTAGGAGTCTACCTCGCTTTTGAGGAAATGAATATCGAAAAGCTACGAGTCGAAATCTGGGATGACTCCTCTTGGCAGAAAGCCTGGGAGGGAGAGGTTTCCGAGCAGGAAGCGCTACAACTCTATTTCGATAGTAAAGCGAACACCCGCAAGCTGCGCATGACCGTGACATCTATGAAGCAAGGCCACGAGTCCGAACCCCTTCGCATTCGGTCATTTAAAGCGCTCCAACACTTGGATACAAGCTCCAGTTCCGAAATCAATTTCTCTAGGCAAGGAAATGGAAACACCACTTGGTCCCTTATCGTTCGCGAAGGAAGCGATCCCGCAATATACGCACCAAGTGTTTTCGAATCAAAAGACCTGAGAGGCTGGATCGAACTCAATCCAGAAGCCACTTTCGACCTCGATACAAACAGCTGGACGCTCCCAATTGCCCGCCCGGTTGAGGCCACATTCTGGAGAGGGAACCGTAATCCTGGAAACTGAGCGTACAGTTTTTCAACTGAACTTCTAGACGAGCCCCTCCCGAACCGCTTTCGAAATTGCACCCGACAAGGTGTTAACTTGTAGTTTTTCGTATATCTTTCGCACGTAATAATCCACCGTGTGGGCACTGATGTCCAGCTTCTGAGCAACTTGCTTCTTAATTAAACCATCTGCTAAGTAAGACAGAATCTCCTGCTCTCTCTGAGTAAGCTTTGTCGCAGAAGCCTGTATTCGCACCTCGGAGAAAGCGGACAACACGTAACGAGCTACCTGTGGTGTCAGCGGCGAGCCTCCCTGATGCACCTGCACGACTGCATTAACGATCTCGCCGGGGGTAGAAGACTTGAGTAAGTATCCGGAAGCTCCTGACGCTATCGCTTCAAAAACCTTCGGTTTATCGTCGAACACCGTTAGCACTACGATGTTAACGGTGGGCAGCAGATCTTTCAGCTTCGGAATCGCTTGCAATCCGGAAAGACCAGGAAGTCCCAGATCGATGAGTATCACATCAGGTCGAGCTGAAGGAACGGACTTCAAGCGTTTCAACGCGCTCTCTGCCTCGCTAAAGTCCAGCAACGACGCGATCTCCGCTCGAGCCCGTAAAGCCATGGCAACCGTATCGCGGTAGTTCGCATGATCTTCAATCAACCAAACGGATAATTTTTCAGTACTCATCAGACAATCAAGGTCAGTTCGTTCCACGCATCAACAGATCTGTAAGACAAGGCTGCAGACAATTTCTCCGCTCGTAGCTTCAATCCTTCGGGAAGTTTTCCCGCTTCGGGGCGATTGCCGTCATCCGATATCCGCAAATGCATATTCTTATCTAATACACCGAGTGAAATCCTCACATGGGTCGCGTTCCCATGTCTAGCAAGGTTGTGCAGCGTTTCCTTATAAAAGAGCAGAAAATGATGCAATTTTTCCATGCTGAGCGCATCCGCACCGACTTCCTTTGATCCCTCGAAGGTAAACTCAGTCTCGGCAAGCAAGCGACTCGCAATGTCCTTCAGCCGCGCCGTAAGGCTTATGTTAGATTTCCGGACCGGATGAAGCATCCAGACAATGTCTCTCATGGATGCAGAAGTTTCTTTTGCAATGTCCACCAAGCGCTCTAAGGCAATGGCTTGAGGTGTACCCGTCGAACATTGCTCGCGAGCGCCTGCTGCCAAAATTGTGATGCTAGCAAGATTGCTTCCCACGTCGTCATGAAGGTCAGCTGCTATTTGGTTCCTCAAGTCCAGCATTTGTTTCTGACGTATCGACCTGTTGCGAATTAGGAGTCCCGCTACGAACAGTAGTGTCATACTTAATACAGTGACCACGATTCTAAGGAGCTGGGTAAATTCTTTCTGCTTCTCCGAGCGCCGAGCGAATAATAAAGCCAAGCGCTCTTCGAGTTGTCCTCTGAGGGCAAGTCCCTTCAGCCACTCCTGGAGCGGCAATATCTTGCCTCGCGTAGCATAGCCGTCGATCAAAGCTTCTTCGTTCCACTCCTCTAGGTTAAAAGTATGCAAACTGGAAGATACCACCTTTGCTTCGCGAGAGATGTTATTCCCATCAGAAAAAACTTCTATCTCCGCTAAGGCGAAAATGAAGCGAGACGGAATACTCTCGGGCAACCGAAGGGCTAGCAAGCGCACCGCGTCTACCTCTAGACTTTCAATCGAAAAATAGACTGGACTGTTCCCCGGTGGCGGGAACACACGCTCCGACCAATCCTCCACCGTGCGCCAGCCCTTGTCCGGCTCGCGTACCTCAAGGCGAAAATGGCTTGGAAAGCCGTAGTCTGTGCCGTTTGGCCAGAGGGAATGATATACTGGATACAAGTGAATACCGTGAATTTTTTGTGCGGTATTGAAATGTAATTCCACGAATTCCTTCTTATCGGCGCGCATCCGAACTGCAGCGTGCCAACCGCGACTCCGTGGCATTTTTTCACCACTTAAAATGGGCTGGCCGAACGTCGTTTGGCCATCGACCAAGAAAGACGCATCGAATAATCCCTCCCAAGAAATCGAATCACTAGCTTCTACCGGCCTGCCACTCGCCACATTTTGACCATTGGAAAATACGAAAAGCTCCGCAAAAGAGGCTGCGCGACGCATTCGCACTTGAGGGAAATCATGCACCTCGATTCGCACATAGCGTGCCTCGGCACCTTCCCCGTCAAACAATGCTGGATACCCGCTTGGGTCTGGAAAATCGTTTTCTCTCCCCGAATACAGCACGACCGGCTCCCTGAAATCTTCACTGACAGAACCCAAAATCTCGAAACGAGAAGGGAAACCGACCTGCTCCATCTCACGCTCCACATTCTGCATTCGCGTGGGAAGCAGGGCGATAAGATCGATCGGAAAAACCTCTCCCAAATCTACTGTAATCGACGAGCTTGAGTCAGCCTGCCGTTCCACGTAAATGCCAGCCGTTCCGCCCATCTCGCCGGGTTCCCGCACCGGCAAGAGCTTCAGCTGAGCCTCAATCGCGGAAATTTCCCGGTCGAGAGCGTTCAGGCTCTTCCCACGCATTTCCAGAAGAGAGAGAGAACTCAGTCCGAAAAGAAATAAAGATCCCCACCGCAAGTAGAGGAGCATTCGAGAAGGTAGGGATCGCTCTCCGAGCAAGCCACCCTGCAGGGTCAACCCACCGAGGCCGGATCGTAGATCTGTCCCTTCTCCAATCCATCGCAAGCGACGGGGTAAGTAAGCCAAAGGCAATAAACTGAGGATTAGAGCTGCCCTCACTACAAAACGCTACCGCATCATTTGATCTGAATCACGCTCCATTTACCACGCGATCGCGTAGTAGCGTAAAGAGCAGCGAATGCGTAACCTCCAACAAGCAGAAAGTCTTCACGCGTTCCCAAAACTGCCATGGAAAGAAATCCCCGTTCCCCCCTTGCTTCCCAATTTGCTGCGAAAATAGTTTTTGCCGTCATCGCTCTTCTTTTCGCCAGTACTCAAGCTGCTCGGGCAAACGCCGACTGGACTGACGCCCAATGGATCTGGCAAGCCGAAGACGGCCCTTCCAACACTTGGGTCGCCTTCCGCAAAACCTTCGATCTCGATGCCGTTCCCGAGCAAGTGATCGCCCACATCGCCACCGACACCAAGTACTGGCTCTGGGTAAACGGCGAGTTGGCCCTCTTCGAAGGCGGACTCGCCCGCGGCCCCGCCCCCGGCGACGGCTACTTCGACGAAGTGAATCTCCGCAACCACCTCCAGCCCGGCGAAAACACCGTCGCCATCCTTGTCTGGTACTGGGGCAAAACCGCCAAAACCCACGAATCCAGCGGCCAAGGCGGACTGCTCTTTTCCGCCGACCTCGGCAAAACCAAGCTCCGCTCCGACGAAAGCTGGAAGCTCACCGTCCACCCCTCCTACGACCCCGCCAGCGAGGGCCTTCACCGCTCCAACAACCGCCCCAACGCCATGGACGTCAAGTACGACGCCCGCCTCGCTCTCGGCGACTGGACCGACTCCGCCTGGTACCTCCCCGGCTACAACGACTCCGCCTGGCAAGCCGCCACCCCAAAGGGCCCCGCCTACTCCGACCCCTACGGCGACCTCGTCAAACGTCCCATCCCCCAGTGGACCGACTACGGACACGTCGATTACCTCTCCCTCAAAATCGGCGACGAATTCATAACGCTCCCCTACACCAACGACACCGAGGAAACCGTCACCCTCAGCGGCCGCCTTCCCCACAACCAGCAGATCACGCCCTTCATGACCGTCGACAGCCCCGCCGGCAAAACCATCGAAATCGGCATGGAGAACCCCTTCAACCTCATCGACGCCCAATACACCACCCGCGACGGTATCCAATCTTTCGAGACTTACTCATGGATGAACGGACACTTCGTCGAATACCAGATCCCACCCGGCGTCGAAGTCCAAGAACTCAAATACCGCTGGACCGCCTATGACGAGATCACCGGCACCTTCGAGTCCAACGACCCCTTCTTCACCCGCCTCTGGTGGATGGCTGCCAACACCCTGCAAATCTGCGCCCGCGACAGCTTCATGGACTGTCCCGACCGCGAACGTGGGCTTTGGATCGGCGACGTCGCAGACCAAACCGGCCCCGTCTTCTACACCCTCAACGAGCCCTCCCGCCTCCTCCTCAAAAAAGGCATCGAAAACACCTTCGCCTACCAATCCGGCGACATTATCCAAGGCCTCGCCCCCGGATTCGGCGACTACCGCGGCAAAAGCAGCGAACTCTGTGCCCAAAGCCTGCAATACATCGAGCAAGGCATCTGGCGCTACTACTTCCACACCGGCGACCGCGAAACCCTCGCCTACGCCTACCCCTTCATCGACCGCTACCTCAAGCTCTGGAAGATGGAGGAAAACGGCCTCCCCGAAGAGCGCCGTGGCTACGCCCGCTGGGTCGACTGGGGCCTCAACCCCGACCACCAGCCCACTCACATCGCTTGGTACTACATGGCCCTCAACTCCGCCGTCAAAATTGCCCGCGAACTCGGCATCGAAGACAACATCCCCTTCTACCAAGAACGCATCAAAAGCATCCAAGAAAACTACGCCAAGGTGTACTGGCGTGACGGATACTACGGCTCCGAGGGCAAAACTAAGGAAGAACGCGTCAGCGCCCTCACCGTCCTTACCGGCCTCGCTAGCCCCGACCAATACGACGCCCTGCTCGAAAACGTATTGCTCAGTGAATACAATGCCAGCCCCCACATGGAGTGGATCGTGCTCGAAGCCATCATGCTCACCGGCAACTACGAAGCCGGCCTCGAACGCATGAGAACCCGCCACGAAGACCAAGTGCGCGACCCCGATCTCACCACCCTCTACGAACGCTACGCCAACGACACCCGCCCCCGCGGCACCTACAACCACGCTTGGAACGCCCCCAACTATGTGCTCTCCCACTACATCGCCGGCATCGTCCCCGAAGAAGTCGCTTGGAAGACCTATAGCGTCCGCCCCAACCTTGCCCATCTAACCCACCTCAAGCAGATCGTCCCTAGCGTACAAGGCGACATCACCGTCGAGATCGAGGCCGTCAACAAAACCTACACTCTCGACCTCATCTCCCCGGAAGGCACCACCGCCCTCATCGGCATCCCGAAAGCAAACGTCACTCCCACCACCATCACCGCCAACGGCCAAGTCATTTGGAAAGATGGCAAAGCCAAAAAATCCAAAACCAAGATCACCCACCAAGGCGAAGATCAAAAATACCACCACTTCCAAGTCCCCCCCGGCACCTACAAAATCATCGCCAAATAACCCCGTAGGGGCGGGCTTTACTGCCCGTCCCGCCCAACCCAATCCCGCCCAAGCCGCATCAGAGGCTTCCCATCCAGGATCGCCATGTGTCCTCCATCCCAGTCCTGCCGAAGCCTTGGCGGAGAAGGAAGCCCGAAGGGCGACGGACGGATCCAGCGAACTTTCTCAATCAAATATCCGCGGTTAAAAATGCGAAGCCTGCTCATCCTACTCCTAATCTCCACCTTTATCCCCGCTCTATACGCGGAGCCTCTTCTCAAGTCCTTTCAATCCCCGCCGCACTCCGCCAAGCCACACACTTGGTATCACTTCATGGCGGGCAACATTAGCCGTGAGGGCATCACCGAAGACCTCGAGGCCATGGCCGACGCGGGCATCGGCGGCATCATCCTCTTTAACGTTACCATCGGGGTTCCCAACGGCCCGGTCACCTTCAATTCGCCCGAGCACATCGAGCTGACCGCCTTCACCGCCGCCGAATGCCAACGCCTCGGCCTCAGCTTCGGCATCCACAACTGCGACGGCTGGACCTCCAGCGGCGGCCCCTGGGTTCCCGTCGAGCACTCCATGAAGCGCGTCGTGTACCGCGAGCTCTTTATCGACGGCGGCACCATCGACCTTCGCCTCCCCAGCCCCACCATGCGGGGCGACTTCTATCGCGACATCGCCGTCATCGCCTACCCCTCCCTCGATAGCGAAATCGAACAAACCCAATTCCACCCAGTCGTCACCAGTTCCGCCCCCGGCTTCCACCCTCACATCGCGACCAACGGCAAACTCGACGAACGCACCGAGCTCTCCGTCTCCGACGAGGGCACCGCCTGGATCCAATGGGACTTCGGAAAACCCTTCACCGCTCGTAGCTTTTATCTGAATACAGAGAAGCAACGTCCCCGCAGGAAGTACTTCCTGCAAACCTCCAACGATGGGAAATCGTTCACCACCGCCCACGAGCTCAAACTCCTCCGCCACGGCAAGTACGAGTACAGCATGGATCACAGCTTCCCGCCGCTCACTGCTCGCTACTTTCGCTTCGTCACCGAGAAGGCGATGGACCTTGCCGAGATCGAACTCAGCGCCACCCAAAAATTCACGGAGCTCAATGGCCGCCTCAACATCATGCGCCACAACAGCCCGGGATTCCCCGTACTCGATCCGGTTGATCCTAGCATGATCATCGCCAAGGATAGCATTGTCGATCTCACTTCGCAAATAGACGCCAAGGGCCGCCTCAAAACGAAACTGCCCAAGGGCAGATGGACCGTCATGCGTTTTGGATACACCACCACCGCCGCCATCAACGATCCGGCATCCATCGCTGGCACCGGCTGGGAAGTCGACAAGTTCAGTCGCGAATCCTTCGAAGTTTTCTGGGAAGGCTACGTGCGCAACGTCATCAACGCCGTCAAGGAAGTCGCGCCCGGAGCCCTGCAGTACGTCGAAATCGATAGCTACGAAGTCGGCGGGCAAAATTGGACCAAAGGCTATGAGGACGAGTTCGAAAGACGCCACGGCTACGATATCACAAACTTTCTGCCGCTCTACGCCGGCCGCTACGTCGAAAGCGCCAACGCCACCGACCGTGTCCTCTGGGACATTCGTCGTTTCAACAACGATCTCATGTGCGAAAACTACTTCGACACCTTCGACGCTCTTTGCGAGCGGGAGGGGCTCAAAAGCATCCTTGAACCCTACGGCAACGGCCCCTTCAATCAACTCGACGCCGCCCGCAAGGCCGACATTCCCATGGGCGAATTCCACGCCTCCAGCCGAACCTTGCTCGATAGCGCCATCTCCGCCGGACACATCTACGGCCACAACATCATCTCCGCTGAAGCCTTCACCTCCGGGCCGCAAACCAACTTCGAAGCCCACCCCGGAAAATGGAAATCGGTCGGCGACCGTGCCTGGGCCCTCGGCGTCAACAAGTTCGTCTTCCACACCTTTGCCCACCAAGCCAACACCAAGGTCAAGCCCGGCATGACCATGAACGGCTTCGGCGCCCAAATCAACCGCAACCAAACCTGGTGGGAAACCGCCGGCAAAAGCTGGTTCCAATACATCGCCCGCGGACAACACCTCCTCCGCCAAGGCGTGCCCGTTTCCGATCTACTCGTCTTTGTTGGCGACGGAGCCCCTAACGGCATCCCCAACCGATCCGGCCTGGACGATCTCCCCAACCACATCAACTACGATGGCGTCAATGCCGACGTATTGATAAACCGGATATCCGTGAAAGACGGAAAACTCGTCCTCCCCGAGGGCACCCGCTACCACGCCCTCGTCCTGCGGAACAACAGGGAAATCACACTCACAACCCTGAAACGTCTCAACGAACTTTCTGAACAGGGAGCTCTCATCCTCGGCGCTCCGCCCAGACGCCTGGGCAACTATGCGCTTGCGGATGAAGACATCCAAACATTCGAAACCCTTGTATCCCAAATTTGGAGCCGCCCGACGACCAGCACCGAAAGCTCCTGGGAAAAGATCTATGCCGACTACAAGCTCCCCATCGACCTGAAGATTGAAAACGGCGAATCGATCAACTACGCTCACCGCAAGACGGAAACCGAAGACATTTACTTCTTCTATAACCCCGAAGCCCAAAGCCAAACCTTCGACTGCACCTTCAATGTCGACGGCAAGCTACCAGAGCTCTGGGACCCTGTCACCGGCGAAACCACCATCCCGCAAAACGTCACTCACGCCGAAGGGAAAACCAAACTCGCCGTTCCCACCGCCGCACAAGGTGCCATTTTCGTCATCTTCCGCAACGATGGTAAAAAGCAACGCGCGACTCCAGACCCCAGACCCCTCGAAAACATCCCCATCGACGGCCCCTGGACCGTCACCTTCCCCGAGCTGAAAGCTGGCCCGCAAACTCTAAGCTTCGAAGCCCTCACTGACTGGACCGATCACTCCATCGAAGGCGTCAAGCACTACTCCGGCACCGCCATCTACGAAAAGACCATACATCTAGACGAAAGTCACTTCGCCAAAAACCGCCACCTCACCTTGGACCTCGGGACCGTCGAAGTCGCCGCCCGCGTGCACTTGAACGACCAGCAAGTCGGAGCCCTTTGGACGCCTCCCTTCGCCATAGATATCACCGAATCCGCCCGCGTAGGTGAAAATAAACTACGCATCGAAGTCGTCAACCAATGGGCCAACCGCCTCATCGGCGACGAACAATTCCAAAACCTCACTGGTTACGACCTAGAGCCCCAGCTCAACCAAACCCTGTTGATCAAAGACCCGCAGCTGTCCTTCATCAATCGATACAAGATGGTAGATTGGTACACCGCCAACGAGCCCGCCCCGATCGGCGAGCGCTCGACCTTTGTCGCATACCCCTTCTTCAAGAAAAGAGCTCCCCTCATACCGGCAGGCCTTATCGGTCCTGTCCAAATCCACACTTCAACAATTTTCTTCGACCGCTAAGGCCAGCTAACGAGAAATCACCGGTACTTCAAAGTTTCGCCACGATTCCAATAACCGCTGACCGTGACGTGACGAGGAGTGGCGTACGGCAGGGATTCGCTTCGATGAATGCGTTCAAGCAGCATATCTATCGCAAGTTTTCCGCAGGTTTCAGTATCTATCACGATACCGCTCACAGGTCCGCCCTCTTCGACATTGGTGATTGCGGCGACGCTCACATCCTCAGGAACTTGAAGACCTAGCTGTCGTACCCACTTTAATACAGTGTAGGGCTCGATACTAAGAATTGCCTCGGGTTGATTGCGAACAAACCATTCTCGAAACCCTTCAAAGGTGGGCGAAGGATCCTGCCAAATGTCGATAGGCTCCAACTCCTTTTCCGCCTGCTCCATGTGATAAGCGGCCGCCCAACGATTGTGGCGGGAAAAGACAAATGACTTCTCCATCGTGAAACCGATGCGACTAAAGCCCTGGCTCTTCAGGATCCTCAGAACCTCCTCCATGTTTCCGTAGTAATCGCTAGATAACCAGTCTGAGCGGGGAGCTAGCTCGCGACCACCGAACGAGACAATAGCGAGGTCTTTCCACTTGTATTCAAGTTTTGGACTCCATTGCCCTTGCGAGATCAACACTGCTCCGCGTATTCCACGGCTGCAAATGATCTGGTTGAGTCGCATTGCAGTCATCGCTCGATCGCCAATCCAGAAGAGCTCAGTCTTAAATCCGAGCTCAAGGGCATAGGCCTGGCATCCTTCGATAAAGCGTTTGAGATTATATCGCTCTTTCCAGCTGTTCTCCTCCCTAGACGGAATCACCAACGCCAGAACAGGAGCATCGCTAGGCTCTCGCCCATGACGCCGGGCCGCCATCAAAGCGGATACATAGGGGTCCGCTTTATAGCCGATTCGACGCGCAGCGTCTAAAACGCTTTGCCGCGTAGCCTCCGCGACTTTCGGCGAATTGTTCAGGGCAAGCGAGACAGTAGCCCGGCTGATGCCTAGCTCCTTTGCGATATCAAGCATGCTAACTTTCATCGATATAATTCGTAGTTCTGGAACGGTGGCTTCGGCTGCGGATGTTAGAAGCGGATTCCACTTGTAGCTCACCAATCACGAGCGTTACGAGAATGAAGTGAATATCTTTGCCCTCAAATCGCCACCCCGCCCCAAGGGGTCGACTCCGTCGATCGCGGAAGACCGCGACGGGGCATCACGGCGATTTGCCCCTTCGGACTCCGGGGCTCGATGTACCGAACGAAGTGAGACGCTCGTCGCAGTAATCAGCAACGCCACAAGCGGCCGAGAACGTACCCGCTGCGATTCAACGATGCTAACTTTTGGAAGCTGTGAAAGCCCTAGGAGAGAACCTAACTCTAACTCGATGGGATGCCTGCCTATTGGGCAACGTCCCCTATTTGCCGCGCAAAATAACAGCCATTCCAATTAACCCCATTTCCGAAAAATGCCGCATATGAGAATGATAAAGACAGTGGTGCTTTGCCTGGCCCTTTGGCCATGCTTGAGTAGAGCTTCCAACAAACCGAATATCGTATTCATTATGGCAGACGACCTTGGGTGGGCCGACGTGGGCTACCAAGGAGCAGAGTTCTACGAAACGCCAAACATCGATTCGCTCAGCGCCTCCGGCATGACCTTCAGCGACGGCTATCCAGGAGCCGCTAATTGCCTGCCTTCCCGCTCCTGCATCATAAGCGGGATGTACACGCCTCGAACAAAGATGTACCAGCCCGGCCGGGTGGCGAAAGGCCCCGCGGAACTGATGAAGCTTCTGGTGCCGAACCAGAAGGATGCCAAAGGAGACGGAACCATCGAGTCCACAACCCATCTGGATCCTTCAACCGAGTCATTGGCGAGGATCCTGAAAGCAGCCGGTTATCAGGCGATTCACCTCGGCAAGTGGCACCTCGGCAGCACGGGCCAGGGATTTGATATAAATGATCTCGACGGTCGCGGGGCAGGTCTCGAGATGGATAATCGGCTTTACGGCGACAAAGACGTGGCCGAGTGGATCACCGATGCAGCCATTGGGCATATTAAAGACAGTGCAGCGAACGACAATGAGGACCCTTTCTTCCTCTACATTAACCACTGGGATGTGCACGTCCCCATCAATGCCCGGGCGGCTGTTGTAAAGAAATACCAGAACAAGCTGGGAGCCAAAGAGTGGAGCAGGGATTGGGATCCCGTTTACGCAGCAATGATCGAGGCCGTCGACACTTCCGTCGGTCGGATTCGAAAAGCCCTAGATGCCTCAGGCTTGTCGGAAAACACCTTGATCGTCTTTACTTCCGACAATGGAGGGCACGCGGGAGCGACTTGGAACGACCCTCTCAAAGGCTCCAAGGGAAGCTTCTACGAAGGGGGAATTCGTGTGCCGCTTATCATGAGCTGGCCAGGAAAAATCGAACCCGGAAGCGTTTGCCAAACTCCAGTCACCGGAGTCGACTACATGCCAACATTCGCAGAACTAGCGGGAGCTGCACTTCCAAGCTCCCAGCCAGTAGACGGCGTTTCTCTCGTTCCCTTGATGAAGGGTGACCCAATCCCAGAACGTTCGATCTTTTGGCATTACCCACTCTATCTAAACAGCAGGCTTCAAGTGAAACCCGTTTTTGGCACGGAACGGATGTACTGGCGCACGACGCCGTGCAGCGTTGTACGAACCGGCGACTGGAAGCTGATGCAATTCTTCGAGTCGGACGCCCTCGAGCTATATAATGTGAGGGAAGACATCGGAGAACAAAACAATCTGGCCGCTCAATATCCAGAAAGAGTCGAACGAATGCTCGGAACACTCCAGTCTTGGCAGCGCGAGACGAATGCCGATATCCCCACAACCCTAAATCCTAGTTTCGATCCGAATTTCAACACGAGATAGAATCGGCTCAAACCATTCGGCCCTTCTCGACAGGATCGACCTGGAGGCGGACGATCCAATTCCATATGTATTGAATGCACGATTAATTAAATTCGTTGGATTGCGTACAATCGAATTGAACACTGCGCTTTTACGCACCCCCAGCGTGCATTCGTCCAGATCGGTCCGAATCAATGAAACGTTTCATCACCCCACTCGCCCTCGCAATTGTCTCTCCATCCATCGGTCAAACGCTCTACCACGAGTCGAACGGCATCGTCATAATGGAAGCCGAAAACACCGCGTCTCCTCTAGGACAATGGATAAAGGAAAGCTCCGATCCAAACTTTACGGGCGAAGGCTATCTTCGATTCGATGGCAACATCTACACCCACGGCCCCGCCATTTCACCCCTTGAGTACCAATTCCGCATCCATACCCCCGGCCTCTACTACCTGCAACTGCGCTGCGCCGAAACCAACCAAATCATCGACGGCGAACATCGGGACGACGTATCCAACGATTGTTACGTGCGGGTAGACGGCGACTACGAGGCCAGCCCCAATGCGGGCGACAACCACACGGACGACGCCCCACTCTCGCTCCTGAAAAACAACACCAAGTTCTTCGGCGGCAAAAACGACGGCAGCTTCGTATGGCAGGGTGGATACGAAAACAACTTTCAAGGACGCCTGGATCCTGGCGGCCACCAAAACAAGCGGGTCGCCATCTACAAATTCAAAGCCGGCGAAACCTATACACTCGTCATTCACGGCAGATCTAAAGCATTCAAGATTGATCGTATCGCATTCAACCATGCGGAGCTCCCCGACTCTGCCGTACGGAGCCTCACCCTTGCCGAAACCGTAACGCCTCCCACCACCGCTCTCGAGGAGTGGAGAATGCTGCACTTCGGCACCAAAGAAGGCACCGGCAACGCGGCATCCACATTCGACGCCAACAGAGACGGCGAATCCAACCTCCTGGAATTTGCCACCGGCCAGGACCCCTTCGCCACGACCGTCGCGGAAAAGGACATCTCAATCAACGGAGAAACCATCGAACTCCGCTACTCCCGGGCCCTAGACGCGGTAGAGAGTGATCTCCTCTTCACGGTTTTCTGGTCCGAGACGCTCCACCCGGAATCCTGGTCCACCGCAGGCGTTAGCCAATTCGTCGAACAACAATCAGATGGAATTCAAACGGTTCTCGCCACCATTCCCATGGAAGAGTCAAAACGTAGACTCGCCCGACTCTCCGTATCCGAATAATCTTTACAGGATTATCACAGAGCAAACTCGTTTCAACGAACACCCAAGGAGCACTCCTAAAAGGACCGAGCGCTTTTGCCAAAAGGAACCGATAAGCAGGGGAGATGGCCTGACAACAAAGCGTAACGTCGGCTTTGGGGCCGCGCCCACGCGGCAATTGATTCCCAAATCAATCAACTTTTGTAGTCATGCATTAGCAGGTTGCTCTTCCCTCGACGCCACCCTCGCGTTCCCTAATTTCCTTTAGGCCAAAGCGACAGGATAACAGACCCCCAAGTTGCGTACTCTCCTTTACTCACTCAGCATGGATCCAGCTACTTCTGCGTCCTGCCTTCAAGAAGCCTCATCAGCACCCTAGAGAACATAAAATGAACTTCAAAACCGGACTTCTAATCTTACTCTTCACCGCTCTCCCGGCCGCTTGGTCAAGCCCAGCCGACAACGGCCTCCGGGACCCGGAAGGCCGACACGTCATCCCCAGAGGATTCGTCATTGTAACGAGCTACCGCAACACCGACATCGACTTCGCCGCCGATGATTACTTGCGAATGGTTCGGCTGGGAGCAAATTCACAGGTCATCAGGCTGGAGCTCGGCAAGCTCAGCCACTTTGAGGGAGCAACCGTGGACACTAACTACCTGGAGAGACTCGACGCTCTCGTCGAGCATGCCAAACAGGCAGGCATAACCACAGTCTTCAAAATGACCACCTACGGCGTGAAGTTCAGCTGGGAAGGATTCTGGGCAAACAAGAACAACGAGCACAGCACCTACATCGACGCCTGGAAACTGATCTGGGAACGGTATCAGGAAGAGCCCTACGTCATCGGATACGACCTGATCAACGAGCCACGCAAGCTCACGATGGAAATCTCCTATGACGAGCTGGTGAAGGACCACCTCATACCGCTTTACCAACGTATCATCGACGAGCACGATAAGTTCAACCCCGAGAAGCTCTGCCTCCTACAAAGCATTTTTCAAAACAAAGGCCACAAGACTGACGGCATTCAATACACCGAGATCAAGTATCCAGTAGATCGCGACAACATCGTTTTCGCCCCACACATCTACCAGAAAAACATGGAGTTCATCACCCCCGAGCTAGAGCGCTTCCAAAATGAGGGCTCCGTGCTGAAAGCTCCCATCTTTATTGGCGAATGGGGCTACCCTACCTTCAGATACGGCACTGATGACTCCGTATTCGGAGAAATTGGACAACTCGAATACATGAAATTCTATATTCACACAGCCCAAGAAATGGATCGTCTCGGCATGGGAGCGATCAAAGCCTGGTTTCTCGGATCTAAATCCTACGGCAATTTCCTTCCTCACGGTGAGTCGACTTGGGCAATCTTCACCGACGACGAACTGATCGGCGACACCGAACGGAAGTACATTACCGACATCATCGCCCGGCCCTATCCACAAGCAATCGCGGGAGACATCGAATCATTCTTCTTCGATTTCGCTACGCGCACGCTCACCGCAAAAATCACCACCGACAACAGCCTCGGAAGCTCCCGCATATTCGTTGGAGCCAACCGTCACTACCCAGACGGCTTCACACTCTCCATCGGCGATAGCCTCGTCCTTTCTCAAGACCCCCTTCATGGAGACCGCCTAGAGGTGAACAAGAGCCACCCGAATGCCTCGGCGGCAGCGATCATCTGGGACCCCATGAGACAGCAAATTATCATCGAAAGTTGGCCCGTAGATAAGAAAAGCATCGAGATCAAGCTCTCGCCCGGCACGCCATAGTCGCGCGCTCACGCCAATCGCCTGAGGCACGCAAATGAAAGCAGCCCTTGTCCCCACGCTAGCGGCAATCTGCTTTTGGACCCCAATGAAAGCTGAACAAGAACTTCCCATCGTTGGCATTGCTCACGTGGCCTTCCAGGTTTCGGATCTCGAGCAATCCGCCCATCAATACGCAAGCTACTACGGTTTCGAATCCGCCTTTTCCACAAATGAGGGCGAAGGATCGGAGTATCTAAAAATCAACGACGAGCAGTTTCTCAAACTCGTTCAGGTACCGGAAGAAACGGATGACAACCGCCTCATCGAAATCGCATTTCAAGTGCGCGATCTTGAGCTCACCACAAACCTTTTGAGGAAGATAGGGCTGAAACCGTCGGAGATCTACCCCAGCCTCGATGGTTCCTTAACCAGTGCGCTCACCGATCCAGACGGACACCGCTTGCTCTTCCTCGAGTACATCCCAGACTCTTTGCAGGCGAAAACTCGCGGGGAACATTTGGGCTCTCACAGGCTCTCCGTCAGGCTACAGCACGTCGGCCTTACAGTACGCTCCGAGCCAGCCGCAAATGCCTTTTATCGAGAAGCGCTCGGTTTCCAAGAAACATGGCGTGGATCCCGAAACGACGACGGACCGGACGCTTGGGTGAACATGCAAATGCCCGGCGAGCATGGCGACTACATCGAATACATTTTGATCGACGGCATGGTCCCCTCCAGAAAGCAACTCGGCTCTATGCACCACCTCTGCCTCCTAACGGAGGACATTCAATGGGTGCACCGCCAGCTCCTCCGCAACGGTTTGCCGGACCTCGACCGACACAAACCCATGGTCGGCCGCAGCAACCGCTGGCTCCTCAACGTACACGACCTCGACGGTACGCGAACAGAGTTCATGGAAGCCAAACTCGCCTTCGAGGAGTCGAGCTCCGGCGAGAAGCATTAGCATCGCATGCGGAGGCTCCTCGACGCAAACAACTACGCGATCACGTGGTAGTTGCGCGGTGCTCTGACTGATATGCTTAGCGTTCAAAAGCCTAGGATGTGAAACGGCACCAAGACTCACCCAAAGGGCATTAATAGAACTCGCATCGACACCCAGGCTCAAAGAGGGTTCGCTCATCGAACAGTATGAATTTGGGAGTGATTCTCTTCTCTGCTTAATACCTCATTATCTCAGCCTGTCCATTTCAGGCCGCTTCGGTTCGACTCCTATACCCCCCTCAACCCCAAAAACATGACGAGTACTCAATTTTCCCGCAGCGACGTTTGCGACGCCCCAAAGGCTCCCGTGAGGTGATGGCGTCACTTCGTGTCCCAAAGCCAAGAACTTTCCCCTTCAACGAATGCCGGTAACACCAAATCCCCAAGACAAAATCCTTTGCGGTCCGCTGGTACGAAAAACACTGCAAGCAACCCCATGAAAACAAAACAGTCTATCGTCGTTTCCCTCCTCGTCGCTTTCGGAGCCTTGCTGGGCGCTTGCTCGAAGCCAGCGCCCAAGACCGCTACCACGCCCTTCTTCGCCACCAACGGCTGGGGCGAGGGCGTCGCCATCGTCCAACACCCGGCAGGCGAACACAAGGACGGCATAACCTATGTTTTCTACCAAGGCTTGCTCGAAGACCCCTACGTCGCTGCGTACGACCACGAAAAAAAGGAATGGCTCGGTCCCTTCAAAGCAGGCACCAGCACTCTTGGAAAAGACCCTAAAGGAAAAATCGACAGCCACGGCAAGCCCACCATGATCATCGACGATCTCGGCTACATCCACATTTTCTACGGTGGCCACGGTGGAGATAAAGCGATACACGGCGAGAACCCTTTCGGCAATTCCGCCCTCGGCGAAAACCGCCATTCCGTATCCAAAAAACCACTCAACATCACCGAGTGGGAAGACCTCAACAACATTTCCCCCTTCGGCACCTACAACCAAGCCGTCAAGATGGACAACGGTGACCTTTACCTGTTCTACCGTCACGGCGCTCACCGCAGCGACTGGGTGTATCAAAAATCTACTGACCACGGCCGTACCTTCGAAGCACCCGTCCCCTTCCTCAAGCACAAGCGGCGCGCTGACGACATCGGCTCGGATAGCTGGTACGCATTCGCCACCAAAGGCCTCAAAGATGAAATCGTAGTAGGTTTCGACTACCACTACTGCTGGGACCAAGACGCGCCTCGCAACAACCGAGGGGGCCACTCCACCGAGCGAAAGAACCTCTACTACATGACCTTCAACACCGCTACGAAGGTCTGGCAAAACATCCACGACGAACCGCTCAACATCCCGCTCACCAAGGAAGAAGCCGATGTCAAAACCCTCGCCGTCGATACCGGTGAAAAGTGGACCTTCAACGGTTCCACCCAAGTTGACGCCGAAGGCATCCCTCACATCGCCGCCTACATCGGAGAAGACATTGGCTGGCAAATCGGCGGCCCGAAAAACGCCCGCTACTTCCGCTGGGACGGTGAAAATTGGGCAGGAAACTTCGAAAACGGCCTCCCCATCGGCCGCGGAGACTTCCTCGTATCCGGCAAACAAGTACGCTTTCTCCTGAGCGGCGTCGATCCCTCGGTCGACCGCACCATCGTGCGCTGGTGGGAAAGCCAAGACGGCGGAGCCAGCTTCGCGCCCGGCAAAGAGCTCCTGCGCTTCGGAGACTACTTCGAACCCGAATCCAAGAATCTCTACGGAGATCGCCCGGCTTCGCTCAGCAACCTGGATAGCCCCGGCTCCGCTGCCAGCGCCTTCATCCGCAACGCCCACCCCGACGCTCGCATCATCGTCGCAGAGAAACCGGACGGCACCCCCTACCGCCGCATGTACCTCGTCGGAGACGAGGGCCCGATCCGAAGAAGAACACAGGACTAAAAACCTCGTTTCCAAATTCCATCAAACTCGCAACGCCTTCGCATTTAACACTAATTGTAGGATTTGTTCGCCGAGGCTGGCAACACCTGGAACCAGTTACAATCTACTACAAAACAGCCAGCACTAGCCTGTTATCACCTTCACGCTCAAAATGAATATCTTACGTGCAATTTTAGCTCTCACAGTCACTGCATCATTTGCCCAACTATCGAATTCCCAAAACATTGCTCCCTCCTGGATCGACTTCGTCGACGGACGCGCCGAAGGGCGCGAAACCATCTTCCCCGACTACTCCTTTGCCGGTTACCATTTCTCCGAACGCCCGATTCCGGACACGTCCTCCTGGACGCAGCTCCAGGTAACTGACTTTGGAGCCATCCCCGACGATAATTTGATAGACATCGAGGGCATCCAAGCTGCGCTCGACGCCGCTCACGCTATCGAAACTCCCGTCGTGGTCAACTTCCCCGCCGGCCGTTTCATCCTCGGCGCTGGCGAACTGAAAGACCATGTTCTGGAAATCAACCGCAGTCACATCGTCCTCAAAGGAGCGGGTGACGCACCAGGCGGTACCGAACTCTACTTCCACGAATACCGAGACAAGGAACTGCCTGAAAAACCAAGACTGCTGGTCCGCCCCAAGGATTACAACCGTATCGAAAAAGATAAGACAGTACTCGCTCAATGCAACGAACTTATACCGCTGGGAGCTTTCTCCATAACCGTAAACGATCCTAGCAAGCTCTCTGTCGGGCAAGACATCACGCTCTTCCACCAAAGCCTCGAAGCGGTACACAAAGTAGCCGAAGGCCTCACCTTCAATCCGCTCTGGAACATGGGCAAAGGCGGCATTCGTATCTACGAGGAACATACAATTACCGCAATCGACGGTAATCGGGTCACCTTCAAAAACCCGGTGCAACTCCACATACCAGCAGGAGCAGGTACCACCCAACTCTGGCCCTACGAGCCTATCGAGGAGGTCGGAATCGAGGGGATACGCTTCAGCAGCGGTTGGGCCCACTACCCGCAAGAGTTCAAACACCATTTGAATTGGGAAGTCGACTACGCTTACAAAGGCCTCCACCTCATGGCCGTAAAAAACTCTTGGATACGCAATTGCACGATCGCGGACTGGAACGTAGGACTCAACATCGACGACGCCCTCGCCGTCACCGTGGAAGACGTAACCTTTAGCGGAAAAGCTGGCCACACTTCTGGCTACCCTCGTGACTCCTACGGCGTACTCTTCAACCGCATCGTCAATGAAACCGACAACTGGCATGGTATCGGATTCCGCTGGACCACTACCGCTTGCGTCTTCCTCGACTCGGTTATGACCGAGGACCAGTCCGTCGATTGCCACGGCTACCATCCGTATTCGAACCTTATTGACAGCGTCAAAGGTGGCCGCTTCTCACACAACGGCGGCAACCAAGGCAGCTACCCGAATGGCGGCCCGCACATCACCTTCTGGAACTTCGAGCACAACGCCAGCGCCCCAAGCACCACTTACGACTTCTGGTCGCCAGAAGTGCGAAAGATCCACAACTACGTGAAACCAAACTTCGTGGGCCTCCGCTCCCCCGGTGAAGCAATAATTTTCGAAGATGTGAACAAAGGTGAGGTCGGCATCGACGAACTGCGCGAACAAGTCGCCTATCCACCCTCCCTCTTCCGGGCCCAGTTGCAGCTCCGCCTTCACGGAAGCTTCATCACCGCCAACAACGCCGCCCCCGGCCACCCCGCCGAACTTGCCAACGACGGCGACCCGACAACCAAATGGATTTCCGATGGCGAACTGATCGGCTCGGAACTCATCCTCGATCTCGGCACCCGCCAAACCGTATCCGGAGCAAAGATACAAGAAGACACAGGAAACGTCGACGGATACCAGCTACACGCTTGGCAAGACGGAGGCTGGGTCAAAATTCACGACGGCAAGAAGATAGGCTCCGACCACAGCGTGACCTTCGATCCCGTCGAAACCCGTCGCGTGAAGCTGGTGCTCAACAGAGCAGCACGTGCCACCCTCGCGGCCATTGCCGAATTCAATCTCATTAGCCAATAAGACTTATTCCTACCAACCTTTCCCTAATGAAAAAAGTCGTTACTCTTTTATTGTTCGTCACAGGAACCTTCGCCAGTTTCGCTGATAACTCGAACGGCTCAAAGCCAAACGTTTTATTCATCGCGATTGACGACTTGCGACCAGAACTCGGCTGCTACGGCGACACAGTTGCCAAAACACCCCACATCGATCGCCTTGCCTCAGAGGGAACGCTCTTTCAACGAGCCTACTGCCAAGTCGCAGTCTGCGGGGCATCGCGCGCCAGCATGATGACCGGGATCCTGCCTACGAAAACGCGCTTCGTGGACTACCTCGCAAGGGCGGACGTCGACACCCCGCATGCCACCACCATCGCACAAGCCTTCAAGGAGTCAGGCTACACCACGCTTGCCCATGGAAAGATCTTTCACAAAAGCGATGACACTGCTGATCGCTCTTGGAGTGAAAAGCCGCGAGGCACAGGGCTCAGCCACAAAGTCAGCTACGACCCAGCAACCACCGAAACGAAATCGGAACGCGGAAGTGGTCTCTTCTACGAGAGCGTGGATGTTCCGGACGAGGCCTACACCGATGGCCTAGTTGCGGCTCGCACAATCGAGGATCTGCGAAGGTTCAAAGAGAGCGGCAAGCCCTTCTTTATTGGCTGCGGATTCATCCGTCCACATCTCCCCTTCTACGCCCCCAAAAAGTATTGGGATTTGTATGACGCTGATGACATCCCACTTGCAGCCTTCCGAGAGCGGCCCAAACACGCACCAGAATCACTGAGGGGATCCAACGAATTCAAGACCTACGAACTGGGCGACTACGATTTAGAGTCGGACGCCTTTCACCTAAAAATGCGGCACGGCTACCTTGCCGCAACCAGCTACGTCGACAAGCTTGTGGGTGACGTGCTGAATGAACTCGAAGCGCTCGGTCTGGCCGAGAATACGATCGTCGTGATCTGGGGCGATCATGGTTGGCACTTGGGCGAGTACGATTTCTGGGGCAAACACAACACCATGCATCTCGCCACCCGCATTCCCCTCATCGTGAAAGCGCCGGGAAAACCGCAAGGCGTTTCCACTGACGCCTTGATTTCCAGTGTCGACTTGTTCCCGACCCTTTGCGCTCTGGCTGGAATCGATGTTCCCGCATCGGTCCAAGGTAAGAGCTTCGCCGCCGTACTAAGCGATCCAGAGGCAGCGATCAACGAGGTCGTTTATACTCGATACAGAAACGCGGACGCGATCGTCACCGAACGTTACAACTACAGCCTGTACGAAAACGGAGAAGAGATGCTCTACGATCTGCAGATTGATCCGGGAGAAACCGTGAACCGTGTCGGCAATCCTGAATACAAGTCGATCCTTTCCAGACTCCGCGAGTCATTGAAGGAGCAGATCGCCTTTGCCGAGTCCGCGAGCATTTGAAATTGAAGAGGACTAATAATCTGCGTTGATGGACGGTCGCGGAGCTGTCGAGTCTGGAAGCGTTCGCGAAACTCTCGTAACCGCTCACAGTGGCCGAAATTAGCCATCGATTCGTATCGATATGAAAACAGTCGTAGCAGGGTCCGAGAGAGGAGTAGCATCCCCGCCCCGAAATTAAAACTCCCAAACTGCTTATGTTGAAAGCTCCTGCTCTCCCTCTTGTCGCACTTGCGGCAATCCTGACACTTGGCGCCTGTACTGAGGCCATGACAGAGAAGGAATACCTCGCTCAACGAGAGGCGTTGATCGAGAACGAATCCACGCATGACCGAGCGCTACCCGCCCTCCTCAAACTGATGGAGGACGAGGACACGTTCAGCAGGGAGTTCTGGCATTTCAAGATCGACCAATACTTGTACGGGCAGTACCCGGACTTCCAAAGAATCTACGACGCTTACCGCGAGGGGAAGGCCTTCACCGACATATACGACCTTGACCTCGAGTCCACGCTCGCCGCCACTCCTGACGTTTCGGACAACCTGCCTCTCCCTGAAATCCCCGATGGGCATTTTTCCGACAACCTGCCCAACAACACCCACACAGGCTCCACTCTGTTCGTCGACGGAAAAGTTTATGTCTCATACGAGGGTCATCTCACCGATCCCTACATCGCGAGCTTCGATGTCGAGAACCACGTGTGGGATGGACCCTACAAAGCGGGGCATAGCACGCTTTCCAAGAACGGCAGAAAAATCGACAGCCACGGTCGCCCCGCCCTGCAAGTAAATGGCGATGGCCACTTTCACATCGTCTTCGGCGGACATGGCGGCGAATGGGAAGACGGCCTCAACCCGATGTCCTTCGATACGCCGCATGCGGGCGGACGCATGCTCCACGTCGCTACCGAAAAACCAGGCGACATCAGTTCCTGGATACAAAAAGACGACATCTCCCCTTTCGCCTCCTACACGAAAATCATGAAAATGGGCAACGGCGACATCTATTTCTTCACCCGTGCCGGCACCCACAAGTCTCCATGGATCTACTACAAGATGGAGAACGGTTCCCAAACTTTCGGGGAGCCGGTTAAGATCACCTGGCCCACCATTAGCGAGGGAGATCCCGTCGATGTGGATACATTCTACATCAATCCGAAGAAGGTTTCCGACACGGAAATCCTCATCACCTTCCTCTGGCACATCTGCAACTTCCGCGAAATCCACAACAAGGTTCACTACAGCCGCATCAACACCTACTACATGAAGTTGGATACAAGCGACGACACCTTTTACAACGTGGAAGGCAAAAAGCTGGAGGTGCCCATCACTAAGAAAATAGCCGACACCTACGCACTCGCTTACGACTCCGAAGCAACCGGCGAAACCAGCTTCAGCACCGAACCGCTTCCAGATCAGGACGGCAAGCCTTCCGCCGCCTACATCGCGCTGGGCCAAGGATATCGCGAGTGGCGCATGGTACAGTATCAGGATGCCGAATGGGTCCACAGCCTCCCCATGCCCGGCACCGAATCCCGAACTTTGATCGATGAAAACGGGAAACCGGTAAAGCGAATCTTCGACCTCGAAAGAATCGAAAGCAAAGACAAATCCAAAACAGCCGCCGTTCTCTACACCGATGATAACGGCAACGCTGCCTTCGGCATCGCTAGCACAAGTTCCGAACTAGGCACAGTGGGACAAGACTGGAAAGTCGACAAGGTTTTCGCATCCGTACCCAAATCTCGAATGGAATTCCAAGCTGTTCGCAACGATGACGGCAAAGCGGAAGCGATCATCCTGAACATTCGCAAAGGAAAAGCCCAACGCCTCTACCTCTGGCACGACGGCCAATTTTGGCCAACTAACAAGTAACGCCTCCTAAATCGACTCAACCGACTTGCCCAATTTTCAAGATGATCACCATCAAGCTTGCAGCGTTCGCGACAGCCTTCATTGCGATGGCCTGTACCCTAAGTGCCGAAGTCACCCTAGAAGCGGAAATCCACCTCAACGACCAGTCGCTATACTTTGACGGGAAAAAGGTCGGACGCGACGCACCCAATCGCGAGGGAGCCTACGACTACTTCTTCGGCAACGCGCTCGTTCCACACGGCGACTGCATCAAAACCTTCAAGCAATATGTCTTCCTGACTTGGTACCGCGGTGGAAAAGAGGACCGTCACGTCATGCTTACTCGCCTCGACACGGATACGGGCAAGCAAGTCACAATCGAGTTTCCCCACCGCCATACCGGCTACGTCAACAAATGGTGGATCGGCGAAACCCACAACACCATCGCTGTAGGCATCAGCCCCAAGAACGGCACCATCCACCTGCTCTACGACATGCACGCCTACCGCCCGGGATTCACGGATGACGGCGCCTTCGACCAAGACTACTTCCGTTACAGCTACTCGATCCCCGACGCTGCCACAGTTCCCGACGAGGATTTTAATCTAGACCTTTTCATGAAGTCTCCAGATGGCGACTACAAGCACCTCACCATGGACGGCGTAGAAAACGCTGAGGTATGGGGCCGCCTCACCTACCCTACCTTTTTCCTCAATGACGAGGGCGACCTATTCATGTACATGCGCAAGGGCTCCGCGTACAACGGCCGGTACTTCATTTGCAAATACGACGGCGAATCCAAATGGAACGAACCGATCTACTTCAACGTAGACAATGCCAACCAGCACGGACTCGACTTCACCTATGGGGTGTATGGAAGAATGAAATACGCAGACGGGAAAATCCGGGTGGCCTTCCAGCGTCGAAACAACGACCGCCAAGATCGATACATCTACCAAAACGGAGTGTACTACGCCTCGTCCGACAACCCAAACGGCAAAGACGATTGGAAAAACCACAAGGGCGAACCCTTCGAGCTCCCGCTCGCGGATCCAAGCTTCATCAAAGTCTACGAACCGGGCGACTACGTAGCGACCACCCAAAAGGATATGGTCCACATGGTTGGCTACTTCGACTTCAACGTTACCGATCGCGGAGACGAGCACATCATATCCCGCGTAAGGGACAACGAGAACGATGTCACCAAATTCCACCACGCCTACAGAGCGAGCGGCGAGTCCGACTTCACTGTCACCACCGATTTCGCTGGCGGCGTCGAGTTGTACGCGGCCGGCAACTACATCCTCATGATCACGCTCAAGGACGGACGTCCCTTCGTGCAACGTACAGAAGGCGGCACCAACCATTGGCAAACCGTCTACGAGCCCACATCCGGCCGAATCTTCGACAAAGGCATCCCCCACATTAGCAACGGAAAACTCTACTACTACCTCAAGGAACCCGGTTCCGGCGACACACGTACCACCTACCTGCAGATCATCGATCTAGACCTAAACTAGGCCTTCCCGAAGCGTCTTTCCGGTCCGGACTTCGCCCACCACCAAGCTAACGCAACGACTCTCCGGAATTCCCTTTTCATTCCGAAACAGCTGAGCGGCAACCGTGTCCACAGCCAATTTCCCAAGGGTTTTGAGCGGCAGGTGGATTCCCGAGTAGTCCAGCGAATCCGCCATGATCGCTGGCGTTGCGATCTCCACATCCTGCGGCACTCTCACTCCAATGGAATCTAGCCACCTACGCACATCGTCGTAAACCGTAACAATGACCTCAGGCTTGTATTCACTGTACCACTTCAGGAAAACGGCAGGCTCCCATTGTTCCGATATCAATGCAGGGACCCGCATGTCCGTCTCCAGCTCTTCCTGAAAGAAATCGAAAGCTGACCGAAACTGAAAGCGAACTCGCCTATTGATAAACCCAGACAAGGCCAAACCGATCCTCCGGCCCTTCTTCCTAAACAACCGAGAAAAGAGCAGCTCCATATTTCCAAGATGATCGAAGCCCACACTGTGGAATCTTGGATACGCGATGGAATCGCCGATTATCACCGTGGAAAAGCAGTCCCATTCCATATCCAGCTGAACCTTCGACCCTCGGTGCGGACCAATCACGACCCCATGTATTCCCCGGCTCTGCAGGATCCCTTTTAATCGATCCCACGACAGATCCGGATTTTCGTAGTGAAACACCTCCAAATGATACCCCAGTTCGTTCGCCCGTTCTCGAGCCCCGTCGTAAGCGCCCATGTGAGGAAACCCTTGCGCCAACATCTGCTTCAGTGGCCGATCCGACAAATAGGCCAGGGTCGCGAGGTACCCCGCTTTCGATTCCGCACGCCTTACATTCGCCAAATGAGCTGACACGAGCGGATTCGCTACATACCCCATCTCCATCGCAATCCTCTGGATACGTTCTCGCGTCGCCGCAGCGCATTGAGAGTCCTCTTTGAGAGCATAAGCCACCGTTGACTTTGAAACGCCCGCCCGCTCCGCGATATCCCGAATCGTTACCCGTCTTCCCGACATTCGGTCTCAATATCCCTCACAATTTTGGACGTGTCCAGAACGGAATTCCTGTCAGCGAACGGGTGCCTCTACTATCCTGAGCCACTTATAATCTAGAGTTCCCCCCCCCTATTTAATGAGGCTATTCACCTTTATTCTTGTCCTTGTCGTTTCCGCTTTGCGCTCTTCTGCCGTTGGCTCCGAAAATTGGAACGGCCACTGGATTTGGCAAGATGCCGAAAGCCCCGGCCAATCTTGGGTCGCCTTCCGCAAGGTCTTCGACCTCGACGAAAAGCCATCCGAAGCCCTCGCCTCCATCGCCGTCGACACCAAGTACTGGCTCTGGGTCAACGGCCGACTCGTGCGCTTCGAAGGCGGCCGCGCTGGAGCGCCTTCCATGGCCCAGCCGTGGAAACGGGTTAAGCCGGTCGAGGAAATGCCCGCTTCGGAAAAGCCGCGCAACACCTGGTACCAGCAGCTCGACCTCGCCCCCTACCTCGTCGAAGGCGAAAATACCGTCGCCATCCTCGTTTGGCATTGGGGACGCGAAACCCATAAGGGCTACCACATCGATTCCGGCCAAGGCGGACTCTATTTCCAACTCGATCTTCCCAATAAAACCCTTTCTTCCGACTCTAGCTGGAGAGCCATTCAACACCCTGCCTACGATCCCGAAGCGGGCGAAGTGGATCGCATGGTCGTACGCTCCGATGTCGCGTTCGACGCCAACAAGAGCCTTGGCGACTGGACAGAAAAGGCGTGGTACAAAAACAACTACAACGACGCCTCCTGGCCCGCCGCCACCGAAAAAGGACGCGTCCCCGACGCCCCTTGGCACGACCTCGTCCTCGACGACGTCCCTCATCTCTTCGACCACGGGCTGAAAAGCTACACTGCCTTCTCAAGCGGCCATTTCCCCTTCGTCAGCGACGGCACTCCCATCAAAGCCCGCCTCCCCGCCAACCTGCAAGTCACTCCGTACCTCGTAATCGAATCGCAATCAGGCGGTGAACTCATCACCATCGAAACGGAAAACAAGCTCAACCGCGTCGAAACCTACTACACTACCCGTCCCGGCAAGCAGGCCTACGAAGGCTACTCCTGGATGAATGGACACGAAGTCATTTATGACATCCCCGCCGGCGTGACAGTACACGATCTCAAATACCGTTGGCTCAGCGTCGGCCAAATCGAAGGCAGCCTTACAACCTCCGACGGCGACTTGCAACGCCTTTGGGACATGGGCGCCAACACGCTCATGGTCTGCGCTCGGGACAACTTCATGGACTGCCCCGACCGCGAACGCGCCCTCTGGATCGGAGACGTCGCCGACCAAACCAGCTACCTATTCTACGTCATGGGCGACGACGGCCGCGCCCTCCTCCGCCGCGCCATCCGCTCCACCTTCCTCTTTAGCGAGGATGGAAGCTACGGCGCCCTCGGTCCCTTGCGCCTCCGCGACCTGCTTAGCCAAAACCTCCAGTTCGCCTTCCAATGCGTCTGGGAATACTACCTCAACACCGGCGACCGCGAGACCCTCGAGTTCTCCCTCCCCTACATTCGCACCTACCTCGCCAAATGGGAAATGGGCGACGACGGCCTCCCCATCCTCCTCACCGGCACCAGCCCCGACCGCTGGAACTGGTACGACTGGGGCGTCAAGGAAACTCAAGACATAACCATCCTGCAAACCGCCCTCTATTACGCCGCCCTCGACTCGCTACGCAAGATGGCCGACGAACTAGGCGAGCCCGAAACATCCGCCTGGGCCGCCAAGCGCCTCGCCAGCATGAAAGCCGCCTTCGACCAAGCGTATTGGACAGGCAACTACTACAGCAGCGTTCCCGAGAAGCTCCAAGACGACCGAGCCAACGCCATCGCCATCCTTTCCGGCCTGGCCGGCCACGAACGCTACGAAGCCATCGTTGAAAACGTTCTCATCCCCAACCACTACTGCAGCCCGCACTTCGAGTGGATGGTAAACCTCGCGATGTTCGACGCCGGCTATCCCGAAGCCGCCATCGAACGAATGACTACACGCTACCGCGGCCAAATCGACCGCGAGTGGCTCACCACCCTCTACGAAAAGTTTCCCAACGGCGGCAGCTACAACCACGCCTGGAACGCCCCCAACGCCATCATCGCCCGCCGCATCGCCGGCATCGAACCGACCACCCCCGGATGGAAAGAGTTCGTAATCACACCCACCCTCCTCGATATCGAGCACCTCCACCAAAAAGTCCCAAGCATCGCCGGAGTAATAGAATTCGGCTGGGATCGCACCCAAGACACCACCGTATTCAAAATCAAAGTACCCGAAGGCACCCAAGCCCAATTCAAGCTCCCAAAATCCACCCACCCCAAAAACCGCATAACCCTCAACGGCAAAAAAATCGAACCGCCCACCGTTCAGCCCCTAACTCTTCAACCCGGCACCTGGGAAATCATCGCCAAATAACCCCGTAGGGGCGGGCTTTACTGCCCGTCCCGCACAGTCCCCTCAAGCCGTATCAACGGATTCCCACTCAGGATCGCCATCCAGCGATCCTTCCAATCCAAGAATCCGCGGTTAAAAAACGCTCCCAACCGACCAGATGAAGCTCTTCCTCTTTCTAATCACAGCATTCGCCCTCTCCCTGCAAAGCTTCGCCCAAGAAGCCCAATGGATCTGGGGCGATGAAGACGGTCCCGACAACACTTGGCGCTGCTTCCGCAAGGAGCTCACCCTCACCTCGATCCCCGAAGCCGCCGTCGCCAAAGTCGCCGCCGACTCCAAGTTCTGGCTCTGGATCAACGGCGAACAAGTCATCTTCGAAGGTAGCGCCAAACGCGGTCCCCATCCCAATGGAACCTACTACGATCTGGTCGACATCCGCCCCTTCCTCGTCGAAGGACAAAATTCCATCGCCGCCCTCGCCTGGTATTGGGGACGCTCCGGATTCTCCCATGTAGACAGCGGCCAAGGCGGCTTCTTCTTCTCCGCCCAACTCGGTGACACCACTCTCGGCAGCGACGCCACCTGGCACACCCTCGTCCATCCCGCCTACTCGCGCGAAAAAACAGCCGACCCGCAGCCCAACTACCGCCTCTCCGAGCACAACATAAACTACTTCGCGGCCGACAACCAAATCGAGGGCTGGCACGAAAAAACCTACGCTATCACAGACGCCTGGAAACCGGCCGTCCCAAAAGGCGCCGCCGGCGCTCAGCCTTGGGGCGAACTCCGTCAAAACCCACTACCGCTTTGGATGCTCAGCGACCTGCGTCCCTACGAAAACGCCTCCACGCTCCCCAATGCCGGCACCGACCAAACCATCGTCGCCAAACTCCCCTACAACGCCCAAGTCATCCCCTACCTCAAAGTCAACGCCCCCGCCGGCAAAACCATCGACATCCGTACCGACGCCTATCAAGACGGCGGCATCCAAGAAAAGCGCCCCCAGTGGGCTACTCGTAGTGTCTACACCACTACCGACGGCATCCAAGAATTCGAAGCCATCGCTTGGCTCAGCGGTCACGAGGTCCACTACCAAATCCCCGAAGGCGTCGAAATCCTAGAACTCAAGTACCGGGAAACCGGATACGCAACCGAGTTCACCGGCAGCTTCCACTCCGACGACCCCTTCTACAACAAGCTCTGGACCATGGCTCGACGTACTCTCTACATCAACATGCGGGACACCTTCTTCGACTGCCCCACCCGCGAACGCGCCCAGTGGTGGGGCGACGTTGTCAATCAGCTCGGCGAAGTCTTCTACACCTTCGACCTCGAGTCCCACCGGCTCATAAAAAAGGCCATCTACAATCTCGCTGAATTCCAAAAGCCCAACGGACAGCTCTACTCGCCAGTGCCCGGGAAAGATCGATCCGAACTCCCGCTCCAGATGCTCAACAGCGTCGGCTGGTACGGCTTCTGGACGTATTACCTGAACACCGGCGACGCCCAAACCATCCGCGACGTCTATCCCTACGTCAAACGCTACCTCAGCCTCTGGGAGCTCGGCGAAGAGGGTCTGGTCGTCACGCGCAGGGAGGGCATGTGGTTCTGGATAGACTGGGGCGACAACTCCGACTACGGCGTCCTGCAAAACTGCTGGTACTACCTCGCCCAAAAAGCGGCCATCGAAATGGCGAAGCTCACTGGCAACGAGGCCGACGTCGCCGGCTACCGTAGCAACATGCAAAGCATCGAGGACAACTTCGATGCGCTCTGGAACGGCACCGCCTACAACAGCGGCCAATTCAAGCGGGCCAAAGACGCCCCCGACGACCGAGCCAACGCCATGGCAGTGCTCGCCGGTCTTGCTTCACCCAACAAGTATCCCGCCATTAAAAAAGTGCTCGAGGAACAAGAATTCGCCAGCCCCTACATGGAGAAATACGTGCTCGAAGCCCTCTGCGTGATGGGCGAAGAAGAAGCCTCCCTCCAGCGTATGAAGAAACGCTATACAGTCATGGTCGACGCCCCTTACACCACCCTGTGGGAGTTCTGGAAAACCGGCGGCATGGGCACCTACAACCACGGTTGGAACGCCCCCAATACCATCCTCTCCCAATACATCGCCGGCGTCGCCGTCGTAGATCCCGCCTGGGAAACCTACCACGTCAAACCCCAGCTCGGATCGCTCAACTCCATACAAGTCCGCGTCCCCTCCGTCAAAGGCGACATCGACGTCGACATCAACAAAACCGATAAGACCTTCAGCATCCAACTCCTCTCCCCAGAGGAAACTACCGCCCTTGTCGGCATCCCCAAGAAACACTTCGAGATCACAGAAATCAAAGCCAACGACACTCCCATCTGGTCCGGCGAACCAATCGCCAACCTCGAAGGCATCACCCCAGCCGGTGAAGATCAAAACTATCTTCTCTTCACCGTAGCCCCCGGCCAATGGACCTTCACTGCAAAAGCCAAGTAACAGACAAAAACAAAATTCCACTACGTGCCCCTTAGTGTCCTTCGTGGGCAAAAACGAAAACCCAAATTTCACATGCATCATCTACTAAGAAAAATCCTAGCATCCCTCACGCTCACCGCGATTGCCGGCGCATCGGCCACCGCTAACGACCGACCAAACATCATCATGATTCTGTCAGACGACCAAGCCTGGACGGACTACAGTTTCATGGGCCACGAGCACATCCGCACGCCCCACCTCGACAAGCTCGCGGAGAGCGGCGTCGTGTATCCAAGAGCTTATGTCACCACACCGCTCTGCCGCCCCTCGCTCATGACGCTCGCCACCGGCCACTACGCCCGCGAACACAAGATTACCGGCAACGACCCGTCCCCACGACTCGCCCCCAAGGAAGACCCCAAGCACGTCGAGCTCTCTATCGAACTCTTCGAGAATATCGACCGATTGGATACATTGCCCAAAATCTTGGGCGAAGCCGGATACCTCAGCCACCAAAGCGGCAAATGGTGGGAAGGGCACTACAGTCGCGGCGGATTCACTCACGGCATGACCCAAGGCAGCCCCGGTCGCGGCGCACGCCACGGCGACGCCGGCCTTAAAATCGGCCGCCAAGGCATGGACCCTATCTTCGACTTTATCGCCCACGCCCAAGAAGAAGAAAAGCCATTCTACATCTGGTACGCCCCCTTCCTGCCACACACACCGCATACTCCACCGGACCGTATCCTCGAACACTACAACGCCCTCGGCCTCGACCCCGACGTCGCCAAATACTACGCCATGTGCGAATGGTTCGACGAAACCTGCGGCCAACTCATCGACCACCTCGAAGAACAAGGCCTCCGCGAAAACACCCTCATCTACTACGTCTGCGACAACGGCTGGGTACAAACCCCTTCCACCGTCAAAAGCAAAGACGGTTGGCGACACGGCTTTCTCCCCAAGTCCAAGCAAAGCGTCAACGAAGGCGGAGCCCGCTCTCCCATCATTCTTTCCTGGCCTGGCGTCATCGAGCCCGACATCAAGGGCGACCTCGTCAGCAGTATCGATCTTTTCCCTACAGTCCTCAGCGCCGCCAACGTTGACATCCCCGACGGACTCCCCGGCATCGACCTCATGCCTAACGCCCGCGACGGCGAACGCATCGACCGCGACATCATCTTCGGAGACTCCTACGCCCACGACATCGCCGACCTCGACAACCCTGAAGCGTCTCTCCTCTACCTCTGGGCTATCCGCGACCGCTGGAAACTCATCCTCAGCTACGACGGCGAAGTCAATCGATACGCCAACGTCCACCCCCGCGACGTCCCCATCCAGCTTTACGACGTCATCGCCGACCCGCACGAAGAAAACAACCTCGCTGACAGGTATCCTAATATCGTCGCCGACCTCAAAGACGCCATCGAAAACTGGTACCCTCTCACTGAACGCAAACTCGTTTCCAAAAACTAGAGAGACTGCCCACCAAGGACACAAAGAACCACGAAGAGTTTACAAGGTAGCGGCCATGAGCACTTAGTTATGTCGCTCGGTAGTCCCCGATGGCCATCCCCAGATTCCGACTTCCTCCCCCAACGCCTACAATTAGCATAACTTCGTGCACCTTAGTGCCCTTCGTGGGCAATTAATCTTCGATTCCCCATGCGTCACCTCACCAAAACCCTACTCGCCACCGCCACCCTCTTCGCATCCACCGCATCCGCGGCCCCCGACCCCGCTGAATTCGCGAATCCATCCAACCAATACAAGCCGCGAACTTGGATGCACATCATGTGCGGCAACCTCTCCAAAGAGGGCTTCACCCAGGACTTCGAAGCCCTCGCCGACGCTGACATTGGCGGCGCCCTCGTCTTCCACATCGACCGCGGCATCCCCTGCGGCCCGGTCGAATTCGGCAGCGAGGAATTCAACGATATCCTCGCCCACGCCGCCGTCGAAGCCCAACGCGTCGGAATCGAGATGGGCCTGCACAACTGCGACGGCTGGTCCTCCAGCGGAGGTCCCTGGGTCACCCCCGAACAATCCATGAAGAAAGTCGTATTCGCCGAAACTGTCGTTAACGGCGGCAGACAGAGTATCACGCTTCCACGCCCCGACCGCAGCCGCGACTTCTACCGCGACATCGCGGTCCTCGCCTGGCCAGCCTCCAACGACGTCCAACAACTCGCTACCCAAACCGCGAACCTGTCCGCCTCCGCAGCTCGCAACGGAATCGAAGCCCTTCAAGACGGCAACATCGACACAGAAACAATCATCACCGCCGCCGACGACGGCAAAATCTGGATACAAGCCTCCTACCCAGAGCCCGTCACGATCAAGTCCATCGTCACCGAGCAACGTTCCCGCCACGGCGTCTTCACCCTCTACACTTCCGACGACGGCGAATCCTTCCAAGAAGTCGGGACCCTTAACAACGGCCGCATCGGCAAAAATCACTGGACCTCCACTCAAAGTTTCACCGACGGCCTTACCGCCAAACACTTCCGCCTCATTCTCGATCAAAGCTTCCCCGTAAGTCGCTTCGAACTCGTCGCCTACCCACGCTTACCCAATTGGCAAGTGAACAACGCCATGGTCAGCGCCGAAGCCAACCCCTACGACACGCTTCCCACCGACGCTATCATCGCCCCCTCCGACATCCACATCCTCCACCAAGGCAACCTCGAAAGCGACACGCTCAAAACCAATCTCCCCAAAGGCAAGTGGCTCATCACCCGCTACGGCTACACCACCACCAACGCCTTCAACAATCCTGCTTCAGACGCCGGCCGTGGCCTCGAGATCGACAAGCTCGACGCCGCCGCCCTCGACCACCACTTCGAGCAATACGTCGGGAAAGTCGTAAAGGAAGCCCAGGCCCGCGGCTCCAACGCCTTGCTGTATTCAGAAATCGATAGCTACGAGATGGGCGGCAACAACTGGACCGCCAACCTCGACCAACTCTTCTCCGACCGCTGGGGCTACGACCTCACCAAATGGCTACCCACCTTCAACGGCCACGTCATCGAATCAAACGCCGCTACCCATGCCGTGCTCACCGACATGCGCGACCTCGTCGCCGACCTCATGACCCAGAACTACTTCCGCCGCTTCAGCGAACTCTGCCACGAGCACGGCATGCTCGCTTACAACGAACCCTACGGCTTCGGCACCCTCAACGAACTGGAAGTCGGCGGCACCGCCGACAAAACCATGGGTGAATTCTGGGTCCGCGAGGAAGGTTTCGACGGCTTCTTCAACGCTGCCGTCTCATCCGCCCGTATCTACGGCAACAAAGTCATCTCCGCCGAATCCTTCACCTCCTGGCACCAAGTCAACTGGCGCGGCCACCCTTTCTCCATGAAAGTTTACGGCGACCACGCCTGGACCCAAGGCATCAACGAAACCATGTTTCACCGCTACGCCCACCAGCCCAACACCCACGTCATCCCCGGCATGACCATGGGCTCCGTCGGCTCCCACATCGACCGCAACCAAACCTGGTGGCACAACGCCGGCAAAGCCTGGTTCAAATACCTCGCCCGCGGCTCCTACCTCCTTCAACAGGGTCTCCCCGTATCCGATTTCCTGATATTCACTGGCGACAAGCGACCGAACCAAATTCCCCTCTGGAATAGCGGCATCATCCCCGCTGGCTACCGAGGCGACTTCGTCAACGCCGACGTACTCATCCACCGCATCACCGTGCAAGACGGCAAACTGGTCCTTCCCGAAGGGATTTCCTACAAAGCCCTCTACCTACACAACTCCGACCAACTCCGCCTCGCCACCCTCCAACGACTCGAAGAACTCGTCGCCCGAGGCGCCACCATCCTCGGACTCGCCCCCAGCAAGCCCATCGGTTACCGCGAACAAACCGAAAAATCCGACACCTTCTCCAACATCGTATCCAAACTTTGGGCCTCCGAAACCGAGCCAACCCACTACAAAAAAGGCACCGTCATCCCCACCGCCCAAATCGCCGACGGCCTCGCCTATCTCCAACTCGGTCCTGACCTCATCGTCAACGGAGCCCCATCCGCCGACTTCATCCGCCGCAGCATCGGCGACGGCACCCTCTACTTCCTCTTCAACGAGAGCAAGGAGTACCAAGACATGCAGCTCGACTTCCGCGTCACCGGCCTCACCCCCGAGATCTGGGACGCTGACACCGGTACCGTCGAGCAAGTCGTCGACTACCAAAGCGATGCTCTCCGTACCCGATTCCGCCTAACCGTCGAGCCCCACGGCTCCCGCTTCGTCTACTTCCGCAAAGGCAAAGCCCCCGAATTCACTCCCTCCAAACTCCAACTTCTGGATACACTCGGCCAAACAGCAAAGACCGACGAACCCGAGGCCCTCCCGCTCGACCTAGACTGGCAAGTCACCTTTGATAAAAACTGGGGCGGCCCCGGCCAAATCGCCATGCCCGAGCTGCAGGATTGGACCGAGCACAGCGAGGACGGCGTACGCCACTTCTCCGGCACCGCCGTCTACAACGCAACCTTCGAACTCCCCGCCAACTGGGCCAACACCGACACTCCCGTCGCCCTTGACCTCGGCGAAGTCAAAATCGCCGCCGTCATCACAATCAACGGCCAACGCTTTCCCACCCTGTGGAAGCCGCCCTTCGCCCACGACATCAGTTCCGCTCTCAAGCCCGGTCCGAACAGTATCCAAGTTGAGGTTACAAATGTCTGGACCAACCGCCTCATCGGCGACGAGGCCCATCCCGCCAACGACGACTACGATCTCAATGGCACCATGCCCGAATGGTTTTCCAAAAACGAACCCGCCCCCGCGTCCGATCGCTACACCTGGACATCCTGGAACTTCTACGCCACCGACGAACTAAAAACCCTAGAACCCTCCGGCCTCATCGGCCCCGTCCGCCTCGTAAAGTAAACAGGAGGGCAACGCTCCTATCTTTCCACAATGATTAAAAGTTAGATTTGCCACAAAAATGCACAAAAAGCTCAACCAACGCTACCTGCCTTATAAGGCAGGTTTCAGAGCCAAGATTCTTCGTGCCTTTTCGTGGCAAAAAACCTCAGCGTTCTCCCCGCCCTCAAGCGAACGAAGAGAGCGAGCGGTTAAACAATATTACAGAATGAAAAAGCTAACAACCCTCGTGACCTTCGCAGCCTCCATAGTCGCCCCCGCCATCGCCGCTCCGCCAGCTCCTTCCGAGCTCGAGCTCTCCGAGGGCTTCAGCAACCCTTTCGGTTTCTACAACGCCAGCCCAAGTTTCTCTTGGCAGCTGCCCGCCTCAGCCGACAGCGCGTCGCAAACCGCCTACCAGATCGCCGTCGCGAGCTCGCCCGAGCTGCTTCCCGACCAAGCCGATCTCTGGAACACCGGCAAGACCGACAGTGCCCAATCCCTCTACATCCCCTACGCCGGCGCCGAGCTTAGCTCCCGAGACGTCGCCTACTGGTCCGTTCGCTACTGGAGCCAAAAGGGCGAAGCCTCCCCCTGGAGCCAAATCCAAACCTTCGAACTCGGCCTCCTCTCCAACGACGACTGGCAGGCCAAATGGATTAGCTTCCCGGAGCACGGCAAAGGCCAGCGGACCGAATACGATACGCCTCTCTACCGCCCCGTTCATTTCCGCAAAGACTTCTCGGCCAAGGTCGAGGTCGCCAAGGCCCGCCTCTACATAACCGCCAAAGGCCTCTTCGAAGCCCACATAAACGGTCAGCAAGTCGGCGAAGACCGCATGGCCCCAGGCTGGACGCCCTACCACACCCGCGTCGAGACCATCACCTACGACGTCACCAAAAATCTAACACAAGGCAAAAACACCATCGGGCTCATCCTTGCGGAAGGCTGGTACGCAGGCCGCTTCGGTCCCAAGCGCACCTGGGGCAACGAGCCGCCCCCAGAAATCATCGCCCAACTGGAAATCGAATACGCCGACGGCTCCTCCGACCTCGTCCTCACCGACTCCTCCTGGCTCACCACTATCGACGGCCCCATCCGCACCTCCGGCATCTACGACGGCGAAACCTACGACGCCAACCAAGAGATGCCCGGCTGGAATCAACCCGGCTTCGCTGCCAGCAACTGGACAACGCCCATCGAAGCCCTCATCGACTCCAAAATACAACTACAGCCGAAGCGCCACTTCACCACCCGCGACAAAATTGAGCTCACGCCCATCTCCATCTCAAAACCTGAGCCCGACACCATCGTCTTCGACATGGGGCAAAACATGGTCGGCGTGCCACGCATCGCCATCCCTATGAAAAAGGGCCAAACCCTCCGAACTCGAGTCGGCGAGGCCCTCAATCGCGACGGTACCCTCTACACTCGCAACCTAGGCTCCGCCAAGTCTATCAACCACTACACCGCCAATAAAGACGGTATCGCCGAGTGGCAACCGCAGTTTACCTTCCACGGCTTCCGCTATGTTGAGATAACTGGCTACGACACCGAAAATCCACCAGAATTCAACTGGGTCAAAGGCATCGTCCAGTACACCGACTTCGAAGACACCGGCCACTTTGAAACCTCTGACCTCAACATAAACCAACTACAAAGCAACATCGTCTGGGGACTCCGCGGCAACTTCCTGGATATCCCCACCGATTGCCCGCAGCGGGCCGAGCGGCTCGGTTGGACCGGCGACGCCCAAGTCTTCGCCCCAACCGCCTTCTACAACTCCGACCTGCACGCTTTCTGGACAGCATGGTTGCAAAGCATGTGCGAAGAGCAGTACGACGACGGCCAGATTCCGGTGGTCATCCCAAACGCTACCGGCAAGTTCACCGAAACCGGCTGGTCCGACGCCTGCACCATCATCCCTTGGGAAACGTATTGGAGAACCGGAGACAAAAAAGTACTCGAAGAAAACTACGACATGATGCTGCGCTGGCTCGACTACAGCGCCACCCACGTCACCGACGGTATCAGCACCCAACGCACAGTAGGCGACTGGTTGCAGCCCTACTCGCAACAGAAAGACAAACGCCGCGGCGACACTGACAACTCCCTCATCTCCACCGCCTTCTACGCCCGCTCCATCGAGCTCACCCAACGCACCGCCGCAGTCCTTGGCCACACCGAGAAGAGCGAAGAACTCAAAACCCTACACGCCCAAGTTGCCAAGGCCTTCCAAGAGAGATTTTTCGACGCCGAGGGTCGTCACACCGGAGATTTCCAAACTCAAACCGTCTACCTGCTCGCCCTCGCTTTCAACCTTCTCGATTCAGAGATCGCCAAAAAAGCCGCTGAACACCTAATAAGCAGCCTCGAGGCAGCGGAGGGCCATCTCCGTACCGGTTTTTTGGGCACAAATCTACTCGCACCCACCCTCGACAGAATCGGTCGCTCCGACCTCGCCTTCGACCTTCTCTTCAAGGAGACCTATCCTTCCTGGCTCTTCTCCGTCAGCCAAGGCGCCACCACCATCTGGGAACGCTGGGATGGCTATACCCATCTCCACGGCGTCAACAGAAGCCAAGGCTCTCTCAACCACTACGCCTACGGAGCCATCGGCGAATGGATGTACGAACGTATCGCCGGCATCTATCCTCTCGATCCCGGCTACAAGAAGATCCGCATTTCCCCCTTGGTAGGCGGACCTCTCACCTTTGCCCGAGGGAAATACGACTCGCCCTACGGAGTCATCGCATCGTATTGGGAAATCAACGACGAGGAACTCAGTCTTCAAGTTACGATCCCTTCCAACACCACCGCCGAAGTCACGCTTCCCGCTCCCTATACCAACTGTATTCGTCTCAACGGCCAAGTCATCGAGACATCCAATCACCCGATTCGCGTCGAGCCGGGGCAGTATCAATTCACCGCAAAGAAAGCTCTAAGCAAGTGACGACGAACAGCCTCCGAACGCACCATCGGAATTTCTTTTGGTGAGTTCATTCCGATTTTCAGTCTTGGCCAACAAGCGTTCCGATCGATGCTTCGCAAACTAACTTCTTCGACCGTTCGCACGTCTGATAAATTTCCAATTTTAAAGTCCATCGTAGCAAATCCATGGCATTGTCCGATCAAAACGACTGGTTCGAAGAGGAAATCGAACCCCACGAGCCTTCGCTGAGAGCGTGGCTGCGCAGTCGTTTCGGCTTCGACTCTGCCATTGATGATATCGTTCAGGAATCCTACATCCGTATCCTAAAGTACAAAGGGCGGACCGAAGTCACCTCTCCCAAAGCCTACCTTTTCCGAACGGCCCACAACGTCGCGGTCGACTACCTGAAGGACCTTAAAAAGCGACAAGCGGAACCACTGGATGAAGGATCAAACATCGTCCATCTAGAGGATTGGGATAACGCAAAAGACATTCTTCAACATCGAAACGAGGTGGAGCTCCTCCGCTCCGCAATCGATTCCCTCCCCGAACGCTGCCGGGAAATATTTGTAATGCGACGCGTTCATGGCTTGGCCAGCGCCGAAATTGCTGCCAGGCTAAAAATCTCTACCCACACCGTTTCCTCACAGCTCACCATCGGTCTAAAAAAATGCACGGAATACGTCCAGCGCGCGACCGGAAACAAGCTCGAATTGCGTTGAAATGAAAGAGCAAAGACAAAGTGAAGAGACGATCGCTGAACAAGCGGCTGAGTGGGCTTGGAGGATCGATGACGGCTTGAGCCCGCAGCAGGAAGAGGAGTTCATGGACTGGCTGGAATCCCACGAAGCAGCGCCTGACCTGCTCGCTCAAAGCCAGAAAACGTGGAAACGCTTCGAAATTCTCGACCCGAAACACTTCGATCTCGCAGAACCGGGAAACACGAAACAGGGCGACGGCAACTCCTCCGCCTTTTCCCTCAAGCGTTGGGCGCTGTTCGCCAGCGCTGCGGCCGCATTCGCTATTCTCGGAATCCTCGGGTTGTTCCTAACTCAACTCGAATCTGAAATCGCTGCGCAAGCGCAAACCTTCCGCTACGCTGAGGATGACTTTTACGAGCTCGAGGATGGTTCGACAATAGACCTCAACGAAGGAGCCGAAGTCGTATGCAAATACTCCGAGGATCGTCGCGAATTCTGGATAAAATCAGGCGAGGCCTATTTTTCGGTCGCCAAAGACCCAAGCCGCCCCTTCGACGTCTACGCTGGCGAGACAAAGTTGCGAGCAATCGGGACTCAGTTTAACGTCAAGTTCGAAGGTCCTTCCGTCGAAATCCTTGTTACTGAGGGGATCGTTGCCCTGTCACTACTTAAAGATGCTTCTTTTTCGAATCGTAGTCCCTTGTCCGATACAAAACCGACTCCCAAAAATCTAATCCAAAATCAGAAAGCTGTCGTGCATCGAAGCGATAACGTCAATAATGGATACGTGATCAAAGAGGTAGGACAAAAAGAGATATCTGAAATACTCCTTTGGAAACCAGTAACCTTTACCTTCGATTCGACCCCGCTCTCGGAGGTCGTGAAATCCTTCAATCGTCACAACGAAGATCAGCTCATCATCGTCGATAGCCAAATCGAATCTCTGAAGATCGTAGCCACGTTCAGATCCAACAAGCTGGAAGGATTTATAAACCTGCTGCAAGCTACCTCAAACATCGCGGCAGAACGCGAAGGAAACAAGATTCTCCTTTCGAGCAGAAACGACTGAGCACGCGCTCCACTCCAGGTCTGTCCCCGAGTAAAACATACCTCCGAAATCGCCATCTAGGAGCGTGTGAACTTGTGTGTGCCCAGCTATCTAGAGCATTTTACGCAGCGAATTTCGACCACCGCGCAAACGTATATAAAAAGAGAATACGCGGCCCCAAAAAATTGATTTATTTCACATTTCGTTTAGTGAGTTCCGGGTAAATCAGAGTCTACCGCGTGAACCACCAACCTGCCCCCCCTTCCACCCCATTTTCTCGGATGAATGGCCTGATGCCTTTCTTTGTCCGGATACTTTTCGGGGTGGTTGGATTAGTGGCCGCTACACCTACGCACTCCTCAGACTATCAAAACGGTAAACACTCCTTTTCGGTACCTGCAGGAAAAGCAATTCAGACCCTCAAGAAAGCCGCCGAGCAATGCGAAATCGACATGCTGTACAGTCCCGACGTTGTCAAAAACGTCGTAACCTCGTCGGTCCATGGCCATTTCACCATCGAGGAGGCTTTCGAAACGATGCTGAAGGATACCGGATTGAAACTGTATACAGACTCCAATTCCGGCACCTATGCGATCACTGTCAGGCAAGTTGGTAAAAATGCTAATCGTAGTCGAAAAGAAACTACAACCATTAGAACTAACAAACACCAGAACTCTGATATGCCCCCATTAACAAGTGAGACCTTAGGTCAACAAAACCAGAAACGGCCGTTCTTGCGCAAAGCGTTCGCCGCCCTTTCCGCTGCTGGCATCTTTGCCACCGCATCCGGACAAGACAGCGATGCGAACGAGGATGAGAACGTATTCGAACTCTCGCCTTTTACAGTCGAGGCTTCGAGCAACGAAGGCTATCGAGCCTCCTCCACGCTCGCTGGCACTCGACTGAACACGAAGCTCAAAGATGTCGCCTCGTCGATCAGCGTCGTAACAAAGGACTTCCTCGATGACACGCAATCCACCGATCTAAAGCAGTTGCTCGTACACACAGCGAGCACCGAAGTCGCCGGACCGATGGGTAACTTCTCCGACGACGCCGGTCGAAACAACGAACGCGAATTCACTGAGCGCCCCATCGAGATCAACGCGACCACGCGCGTGAGAGGCTTAGCCGGAGCAACCATAACCCGTGATTACTTCGAGAGCCTTATTCCCATGGACAGCTACAATACGGACAGCGTCACCGTAAACCGAGGAGCGAATTCGATCCTCTTCGGAGTCGGAAGTCCCGCAGGCATTATCAATACTGGTTTAATCAGCCCCATTTTCGAAGACCGCGATAGCGTGAGCCTTAGCTATGGCTCATACGGTTCGCTGCGCAGCAGCCTCGATGTAAGCCGGCTCATCAACGAAAAGCTCGCCGTCCGGTTCGCTGCCCTGTATGAGGATACCAAATACCAGCAAAAACCGGCCTTCGAGCGTGATGAACGCATCTTCGCGACCCTAGCCTACCGCCCCACCGAAGATCTGACGTTCAAGCTGAACGTAGAAAGCGGGGAGATCGATGCCAACCAGCCTCGCCAATTCGCTCCGGTTGACAGCTTGACCATGTGGTGGGATCCCTTGGCCCACCCTGAGGGCTTAGTGAAGCCCGTTCACGACGCGATTGCGACTCCAGCGCTCAGTCCCTACGGTGCCTATTTCGGCCCATTGGGTCCGATCGTAGGCTCACCGGTCGTTTGGTCGGTTGCTGGTTCCGGCGAGGTGGACGCCAGTCGCAACCCTAGCAATGCGGAGGCCTTCTTGATATTCAGGCATCCAAATTTCACACCGAGCGATTCGAGCGATAGAGAGCTCAGAGCGTTCGCAACGCTTCGAGGCACTGGACAGAATCAACGCTACTACAACAACGGACAAAACGAAGCGATCGCCAATCAGTTCGCAAATCGTGCCGTAACCGACGAATCTATCCTGGACTTCCGGAACAATCTGCTAGATGGAGACAACAAGGGGTCGAGCATGGACTTCGATTCCATCAGCTTGACCGCGGAACAACTCTTCTTGGACAAGCAAGCGGGTATCGAATTCGCTTTCGACTCGCAGTCGGTGGACCTGGCGAGCCACTCCCTCTTCGGAGGAGCGCGCTCCTACAATTTGCAGATCGACGTGAATACGGTACTCCCCGATGGGAACCCAAACCCCAACTTTGGTCGCCCCATGATCTCCTGGGCCGGCGGAGACTGGGATGAAGCGACCACTGAAAGCGATACTTACCGAGCGACCGGCTTCTTTAACCTGAAGGCCACTGATAAGTTCGAAGGGCTTCTCGGAAAAATCATTGGCGACCACACCGTTACAGCACTCTTCGAGAAACGGGAGGAAAAGAATGAGTCGCTAGGAGGTCTGCAGTACGCATGGGGCGATGACTACGTTGAGTTCAATCGCAAACCCGATGGTGGGCTTACCCTGGGCGGGATTGGCAATGTTGGAAATAGAACCTTCCGCTCCCTCGGGGGAATCGTTTACCTCGGAGACTCGCTGAAGGACGCTGCTAGTCCCTCGAACGCCGACTTAATCGAGCGCTTGCCTTTACTAAACGTTGGTAATTCCCGCAGCATGCGAACTTACAGCTACAACGACGATGCTTGGGTAACGAGGGAATTTGGCGTTATCCAAAATCCAATTACAAACGCAGGCCTGAACCGTTTGGAACGGACATCGAAAGCCATCATCTTCAACAGCCGTTTCCTCGATGACCACTTGGTTGCCACCTACGGCTGGAGAGACGATGAAGTAAAATCATTCGCTTTGGACGGAGTGCCCCGTGGAGCCGATGGAGCGGTATTGCTGGACGATCCATCCTTTGTAGCAAGCCCAAGCGGAGACCCCTATCAGGACACGACTTTCTCTTGGGGAGTCGTAGCCCACATGCCGCAGTCTATCGTGGAAAATCTCGGCCCGATCAATCGACTCAGTCTTCACTACGCGGAAGCGGAAAACCGAGTCGCAAGCAATCGAGTCAGACACGATTTCTTCGACAGAGCTCTCAGCGCGCCGCTCGGCGAAACTAAAGAGTACGGGGTCTCAGTCGCTCTATTCGATGACAACATCTCGATCCGGGCGAACGTCTATGAAACCGTACAGTCGCTTAGAAGCGATAGCTCTCTTAATGGTTTGACTGGCATCATCGGTCAGGAAGTCCGCTTCATCAACCAAATCGAAGAGGTGATCGCGGTGAATCCAGGAAACCAAGCCGATATCGAGTTGCTGCGCAATTACCCGGATTTTCCTCAAGTCATCAAAGACGGATGGAACATCACTACGGACACCAACGGATTGCTACAATTTGATGCTCCAGACAATCTGTCGGTTACCAGCGACGGTGTATCTAAAGGCTTCGAGCTCGAGATGGTTGGCAACCTTACATCTAACTGGACGATCTCCATGAATGCTGCCAAACAGGAGGTAACACGCAATAACAGCGCCCCCGCAGTTACGGAATACCTCTACGGCGAGTTCAACCGGGCGGCAGTCTGGGAAGAGAGCGCGTTTGGAAGGTTCAAGTTCAATCCGTCAAACGAAACTACGATTGAAGATCAAATGGACACCTACATCTCGAGCTTGCAATTGGCCCAGCTTCAAGACGGTTCCACTTCGATCGACCAAGTACGCGAGTGGAGGTTTAATGTCTTCACCAACTACAGGTTCGCTGACGATAGCTCGCTCAAGGGGTGGACCGTCGGCGGCGGAGCACGTTGGCAAGATGATGTCGCCATCGGATTTCCGCAGATCTTCGATACGGAGCTCGGCGAATACAGGCCCGACGTGACGAGCCCCTACTTCGGACCGGATCAGCTGAAGATCGACGCCTTCGTCCGCTACAAACGCAAGCTCTTCGAAGATCGCGTCGATTGGACCCTCCAGTTGAACATCAACAACGCGCTCAACGAGGACGACCTGGTACCTGTAGTCGCAAACCCGGACGGCAGCTTCCCAGTGTACAGTATCCCTGCGGAAAGAACCTTCACGCTTCGCTCAACATTCGAGTTTTAGGACAAAAACTCCTAGGGATTTAAATAAAAACTGCCCGATGCTTCTCAAGCATCGGGCTTTTGTTTATAAACCGATACTACAAACAATGGCACCATTGGCAAAATCGCTCGAAGTGTCGCTTACCGGGAGAAAAATCCCGGTGCCACGTCGAAGTAGCCAACATCCTCGCCTTCAACCATTCTCACCTCATCGAGGTAAAGGATCATGTCTCCGTCTCGATACGCGCTCTGGCCGGTAATGTACCAACCAAACGAAGGATAAATCCCCTGCTGGTCGTTGTATCCAAATCGAATGTTCTCGCGACTGGTGATGAGTTCTCCATCGAACCATATTTTAAAAGAGCCTTTCTCTTCCAATGGGTTGGTATTGACCTTGATGACTACATCGAGCCAACGGTCCTGATAGTCCGACACGTTGGTAGGAACGACATAATCCACATCTCCCTCCCCAATTGTGCTGGTGCTCGACGCTGCACTGTCCCAGGAATAGCCAAACTTGAATCCATCCGCAACAAGGTTGATGGAGAGCGGCGGTATCCGGTTGGGCTCCCCGTTTTTATCTCGCGAGCCATGTATTTGGAAAAACAGGGCAGATTGGTCTCCAGTTATACGCGTTCCCTCGCTTGGAAAGTAGACGCTAAATCCATACCAAACGGTAGCTTTACTACTGCTCGCTTTATGGCCGTGGAACATCGCTTTGCGGTCCGTATTATCCAGCTTTAGCGGATCGCCATTCCATTGGCTCGGATTGCCGCTCTTCCAATGCAGCTTAGCGGCGTACTCGCCGAAACGCACTATCGACTTCTCGGCCGCAAACGAATGAGGCCCCTGCAACTGGGGGAACAGAAAATTCTGCGGCAAGGATTCGTCGAGCCCTGGTTTGTGTTCGCTTATGCTCAAAGTGGTGTTCTGAGCGTTCCAGCCACCACCTTCAAAGGATTCATAGATCACTGAATTTTTCCGCTCGACGGAATGACCCACTGCCGAATAGCGGCCCAGTTCATAGGACGTCTCGACGAGGATTTCGCTGTCCGCCTTTGGGCTGCATGCGGCCAGCACTAAAACGAGCGGAAGCCCAGCTGCGTTTTTATAACCTATCATATCGCGGAATCTCTGGTTAGGGGTAACAAAATTTGGATACAAGTATGGAAACGACTAGTAGGGTTGCAGCTCGCTGCAGACCGCGGAGGCCTGATCTCCATTTGCCCTTAGAGAAGGCTTATCTAAGATCCTGCAATGCCGTCTGTACCGGAGTCCACCCTTACATCCCATTCTGTTTCCACTTTTTCGATACGAAAAGACCCAGCCACTTTGCAGAAGCCAGGTCCTTGTTAAATGCGTAAAACGATGCTCTCAGAGCCCTACTCGCCGATGATGGCCTTGACGGCCTCCTTGATCTCATCGTTGGTAGCGTTGGCATAGAAGTACTCCTTGAACTTCGCTCCCCCAAGGGCGCCTTTCACGAGGTCCTGGTCGAGCTTTTGCAGGATCGTCACCAAATCCGTATGGGTGATCGCTTTCACATCGTTGAGGATACCGCGATTCTTGGCCATGATCGCCGCCCGCTCCTTCGGGTAACCGATACCCATTTCCTGACCGAAGAGCTTTTCGAAGATGTATTCGATGTTGAGCTCGCCCGCCCAACCAAAGCCTTTGGCGAACGGCATCGAGAGAGCGTTACCCGCATTGATCTGCGAAAACAAGAATGCGTCAACAGGGTCCTGAGCATGACCGCAAATCACCCCTGGGAAAGCGTTCAGGGCAACGAGGGCACCCTCGCCCGTACCGCAGCCGGTAACCACGAAATCGGCCGCTCCCGAGTTCAGCAACACAGCTGCCAGAATGCCGTTCTGAACGTAGGTCAGCTGCTCGCTATCTTCCGCGGTATACATCCCGTAGTTGAAAACCTCGTGTCCCATCGGCTCCACGACCTTCTTGAGCGCCGTTTCAACAACGCAGTTTTTGCCCGCTTGGCTGTTTTCGTTAATTAGTGCAATTTTCATTTTTACCTTTCTGGGTTTCGAACAAGTCCTAGATGGGACTCGTCACCTTAAGCAGTCGGGCTTCGGTCTACGGTTCAGGCTTAGGCAGTACAACAGTTTTTTGAAAATTTGCCCCCTTTGCCCGAGCAACGAGCTCCGCGAGATCGCTCGGCCGAACGAAACCGCCTAAGTCACTCCGATTTACCCGAATAAAAGACACCAATGACACGCGTGCCACCACCTTTAACTCCAGGGAAATCTCCACCCGGATTCCCGTCTACGTCCATCATGTTGCACGACATTACGTAGCGTCCAAGCTCGGGGACGTACAGTATGTCTGGATCTTGGATACGGTAGTTGTCCCAATCGTCGACCTCGTCCGAGCGGGGCGCGATCGCAACGCCCAAGTATTCAAACGACTCGTACAAGCTCTTAGATCGCCATGCCGTAACCTTATAAGGACTTCCCACCGACTCTCGGTCGCAAAAAATGTAATAGAAATCGCCGATCCTCTCAATAGTGGGATCCCCCACGCCGTAGGCGTGACCTCCATCAGGATTGGGATCGACCGCTTTAGGGTTAACCAGCTTCCAATCACCCAAGCCGGTCTCCGAGGTGAAATGAGCGAGACTCGTTCCGTCCGGACCGTGCGGGAAGTGTCCATGTTCGCCAAAGATGTGAAACAAACCATCCTCGTAGAAAACTCCAAGGTCATCGCACTGCTTTTTGGGAAAGCTTCCTGCCACTTTCCACTTGCCACTAGATTCCTCCAATTGTCCTGAATAAGTGAATACCTGACCGCTCTCGTAGATGTAATAAGTCCCACCCACCTTGATACCATCGTCGTACTCATAGTGATCGCCGATTTTGTAATTGTCGGATACTAGCTCCCAGTCTTCGCTGCTCCAGGAGAAGCTCTTAGTCCGCCAAAGGTAAGCCTTCTCGGGCGTATGACTGATGATCATGTAGTACGGGAACTCGCTCTCCGGTTCGTGGAAAAGGATGGAGTCATGGTTGTTGCCCATGCTGGTCACGAAAACGTTCGCATCCACTGGGCGATGCCAATCGAGCATGGGATCGCTGTCGCCAGAAGCGGTTTCGGCACGACCGGAAACAAAGGTCGCGCTAGCAAGTGCAATGATGATTACGGATAGCTCTATTCGATTCATGTTGTTGTCGAGAGGGTTGGGTGAAACGGCGATACCGCCGTTGTTCTCTCAAGAGTTCAGCCAATGCACAAGAAGCTCGATAAGTATCGATGACAGACTACTGGGATGGTGCAGAACGAATCAGCAACCTATCCGTTCAGCCTCAATAATACGAAGACGTATGCAAACTCGCTACCTCACCACAGCTTTGCTCCCCTGCTTGTGCTTTCTCCTTTCAGCAATGCCCCTTTCCGCGAAAGACGACAAGGTCGACTACTTCACCGACAACGGTTACGGCAATGCAGTGGGCCCGCCCGCCGGAGTGCACCACAACGGCGTCACCTATGTGGCCTACCAAGGTCCCGACGAGGACGCTTGGGTAGCATCCTACAATCACGAGACCGGCGAATGGGTAGGACCTCTGCTCGCTGGCGAGAGCGCCATGGAACAACGCGGCAATATCGACAACCATGGCAAGCCAGCCATGGTCATCGACGACGAAGGCTACATCCACATCTTCTACGGCGGCCACGGCGGAACTGCCGGGCTCGGCGAAAACAAGCTCGGCAACTACAACAACGGCGAGCAACGCCATGTCGTCAGCACGAAGCCATTCGACATCACGAGCTGGGAAATGCGGAAAAACATCTCCCCCTTCGGCACCTACAGCCAAGTCATCAAGATGGACAACGGCGACATCTACCTCTTCTTCCGCCATGGAGCACACCGAAGCAACTGGGTTTACCAGCGTTCCACCGACAACGGCCGCACCTTCGAGGACGTCGTTTCCATCGCCCTTTCTAAACGGCGCACCGACATCGCCGCGGTCGATTCCTGGTACCTCAAATTCCTCAAGGCGCCCGGCGACAAGATAGCGGCTCGCGTCTACTACCATATTTGCAATGACCCACCACACGTCGGTGAGCGTCAGAACGGCTACTACATGGTAATGAGCGCCGAGGACCAGCTCTGGCGCAATATCCACGGCGATGTCCTCGAGATGCCGCTCACCAAAGAATACGCCGATCAGCATGCCTTAGCCGTTAACACAGGCGAGAAGTGGGTGCACGGCGGCGACCTGGCTCTCGACTCCAAAGGCTATCCTCACTTCCTTCTCTATCTCGGCGACGAAAACGGTAAGCCCTGGGGCGGGCCAAAGCTCCTGCACCACTGCCGCTGGAACGGCGAGGAATGGCTGTTCCACGGCGGCGACGAAAAAACCCTTAGCAAACGCGGAAATCTCCACGTACCGTCTCCGGAAAACGTCAACGTGCTCATGACGGAAGGAACAAAGCTCCGGTGGTGGAACAGCAAAGACGGTGGCAAAACCCTCAACCCCGGAAAAACCTATTTCGAGGTCGAAGACGGAACCCTCATGATCTCCGACTTCATCGAAAACGCCCATCCCGATGCCCGTCTCTTGGTGGCTCGCAAAGTCGACAACTCCGATTTTCGCAGAGTTTACCTCGTAGGCGACAACGGAGCCATCCAGCGGAGCCGTTTCGAAGCGGAAATCCTGACCGAAGCGCAAAAGGCGCTGCCTCCGGTTAAAAACGACTAGCGGACATACAATTCCGAAATGAAGCTGAAACTCCCCCTGCTTGCTTCCCTGCTCTTTTCCCAACTGCCTGCCCAAGCGGAGAACCCCGGTGCCAACGCATTCTACGCGTCCTCCCAAGACTTGCCATGGAAGAAAGTCTTCCAATACTCAGGCACCGACGACTGGACAGAAGACTGGTTTCTAGACGGCCTCAAAGCCGACCTAAGACCCAGCGAAAAGGGTCTCATCTTCCAAGCAGGCCACGTCCGCGACGACCATGCCTCCCACGCCGTACTCTGGACCAAGCGCGAATTCCAAGGTGACATTCTCGTGCAATACGACTACACCAGATTGGATACTGTCAACTGGGCCGTGAACATCCTCTACCTGCACGCCCAAGGAAACGGTGAAGACATTTTCTCTCGAGACATCTACCAGTGGAGAGAGTATCGAGAAATTCCTTACATGCGGCACTACTTCGACAACATGAACTTGCTGCACATCAGCTACGCTGCCCTCGGGAACGATGACGACTCGTCAAGTGAGCAGTACATACATGCCCGTCGCTATCCCACCGGCCCCAACCGTACCTTCCCACAAACAGGCCTAGGCGAGCGGCAACCCGTGGGCGGGTTCATAATCCCAGGCGTCACTTACGAAATCACCGCGGTAAAGATAGGCGAACGACTTCTCTTCTCCGTGAAGCCCAAGGGTAAAGACGAAGAGAAACGTCGTAGTTTCATCTGGGATACGAGCGCATTAGATCCTGTCACCCAAGGACGTATCGGACTCCGCCATATGTGGACCCGCTCCGCCCGCTACGCGGATTTTCGCGTCTCCGAGCTAGGAGAATAGCATTCATTAAACACTGAGAACACGGAGGTATATTTCCAAATCCTCCGCGTTCTCTGCGACCTCTGCGGTTTAAAAGAGACGGAGGTGTCGCTAGCTGGCATCCGTGCCGCAGGATCTATCCTCTGCGGCCGGAGGCTAAAGTTTAGCGCTAAGCGCATGCGACATTCGACGCGTCACTAATCGACCGTTTCGCTGCCCCACCAAGTCGCGTCAGGACTCCAGTCGGGCTCTAGGATCTCCGCCGCTTGCTTTTCGCGCATCGGCAACATTACCTCGACCTTTCTGACCTGCTCCCTTGCAAAGGCTACTTCGTCAAAGTCTGGATTGAGGGTCGGGAACTCAGCCTCCACGTCCTCCAACCAATGGTCCAAGATACCACGAAGCTCACGGGCCTTTTCCGGATAGCGCTGGGCCAAATCTCTAGACTCCATCGGGTCATCGGGCAGGTAGAACAATTCGTCCGGGTCGCCCTCATGGTAACGGATGAGCTTCCACCCCTTCAGCTGCACCACCGAACTGGGATCGCCACCTTGGTTGCCGTAATGCGGATAATGCCAGAACAGCGGACGCTCGGGAATCCGCCCCCCACGCAGAGCGGGCACGATACTCGTGCCATCGACATGCTCCTCGGGTCTAGCCGGCAGCCCAGCCAACTCAAGAAGAGTCGGATAGACACCAGTACCAATCACTGGTGTATCCAAATTTACACTCGGTTGAATCTTTCCGGGCCATGAAACGATGAAAGGCACGCGCAGTCCGCCCTCCCACTGGTAGCCTTTGCCTCCTCGCAAGGGCAAGTTGGAGGTCGCCCAGTTATCTCCCGATGAGACGCCTCCGTGATCGGAGGTAAAAAGCACGATGGTATTCTCCGACTGACCCGCCGCTTCGAGCGCATCGAGCACGCGACCGACAGCTGCGTCCATGCCCTCGACCAATCCTCCGTAGATGGGATTGTCCTGCACCACGCGAATCGGCCTGCGACGCTCGACTTCCAAGCGACTCGCTGGCTGCGGCATGGACTTCGCCTTATTGCGGTACTTCTCCCAAAGCTCATGGGTCGTTTGGAGTGGAGCATGGACTGCATAGAAACAGAGCGTGGCAAAAAACGGTTTGTCTCCGCTGCTCAAAATAAAATTCGCCGTTTCGTCCGCTAATCGCAACGGCAGGTACTCGCCGGGGTCGCGGTCCTCCATTCGCGGGTTGTTGTGAGGAGAGAAAAATCCCCCTGGGGGAGAGCCTTTGTCGTGGCCTCCCACATTTATCTCATAACCGTGGTGCTCGGGCCAATCGGACTCGTCTTTCCCTAGGTGCCATTTTCCGGCGAAAAAAGTTGAATACCCCGCTTCCTTGAAAGCCTCCGCTACCGTGATGCGATCAGGGTCGAGCCGTTCGATGTACTCGGCTGGCAAGAGCTTGGTATTTCGCTTCCAATCCGTTCCCGCCTTGGCCCCGAACCAGTCGGTTGTTTTCATGCGGGCTGGATACTGCCCAGTCATAAGGCTTGCTCGCGAGGGACTGCAAACCTGACAGGAAGCGTATCCATTCATGAAGCGCACCCCGTCCGCTGCCAACTGGTCAATATTCGGCGTCTCGTAGAACTCGCTCCCCTGTACCGATAGGTCCTTCCAACCTAGATCATCGACCACGATCAGAAGCACATTCGGCTTCGCATTCCGAGGGGTGGCATGGAGGGGCATTAATAGCGAGAGGGTAGTAAAAGCCACTGAGGCGAGCAATCGGACAGAAGGGGTGTATAAATTGGTTCGCTTCATATAAATAATCTAGATAATAGGTAGAGAAAACGCCTCGCGGCTACGATTTGACCATGGTTAGCTTGGATTATTGCCATCGATCATCAACCGTAAACACTTTGGTAAGCAGCGAAACACCACCGTCTTCTCTTCGAATTTCTGCCAACGCACAAGAAGCATAATATGTATCGATGCCAAGCAACTGGGACGTGAAGGCGCGAGGTACTAGCGTTCTACTGACCCTCAATTATCGTTTACCTATCCAAAATCGCAATCTCACCAAGGCCTTGCAGGCGTGCTTGTGCACAATCATTTTCTTTACGTCTCTGCTCAGCAGAGCCAACCAAGACAACGACCTCACCGACAACGGTATACGGCAACGTAGTCGCCCCCACCCACTAGGGTGGCGGCGAAGGCATCGCCTATGTAGCCTAATGAGGTCCAGATGAGGACTCATGGGTTGGTTCCTTCAACTAGAAAAACGCTGGTTCGGACCGTACCCTCCTCGCCGGCGAAACCGCCCTGGTCCCACGCAGCAAAGACGACTAAAGCTAATCCTCATTCTCTCAAGAGCACGGGTGTACGGCTGAGTTCGAGGAAAAAAGCAAGAGTTCAAAGAAGAGGCGTTAAGGATCATGTGCACTTCGATTCGCCGTAAACGTTAAAAACGCAAATTGGAGACTTTGCTCCGCTAAGTCCTCAAACAAGCGGAGCAAGATCTCTCTTGAGGCGAAACTGAATTAAAGTTTGTGTATCAGCGTAGTAAACATGTGAGCAAGTTAGAATTTCCGTTTTTCCGAATCCGTTTCTTGAAGCTTTAACTCTTCAAGTATTGCCAAACCGAAAAATCCGGTTGAGTAGGCACACGTTGCATCGAAGAAAAAACGATACCCAACCATTGAGGCATTGGTCCGTCCGACTATACTGCCGATGGCTTCAGGGTCGGGTCCTAGGTATTGGTTATCCAAGCACCAAAGAAGCGCCTTGCGTGCAGACTGCAAATATTTGGTATCGTTTGTGGTTTGATAAGTGCGATACATTAATAGACTCCATAAGGGAGTTCCCTTGTCTGTAGGGATGGCGGATTTATCTCCTTCCGGGGCGTCGAATACGAAATTCCATGACCCATCAGGTTGTTGATTCTCAACCAATTGATTTGCGATTTTAATCGCATATTCCAGAAAAATCGTATCAGGGAACATCTCGTTCATCGCCAACATGCCCTCCATAGTCCATCCCGTTCCGCGAGTCATTTTCAAGGGTGGCAAGGCCTTACTTTTCCCTATCGACCAGTTTCGGTTCCATAATCCATTTTCGTTTTGGAACTTTGGCATATGCTTTTCCATATAGCGCTTGGCAACTTCTCTATAATTTTCGTCACCCGTTATATCATAAAAAACACTGTGCCCCTCTGGATCCCACCCTGTTTCATCTAAAATGCTGTCATTGAATTCATCAATGTCGTATAGATAGTTATGGGGAAGAATTTCATGTTGCTCGAGCAGCTTTCCCTTTTCGGTATTCCAAAAGTCAGCTGATTCTAAGTAAGCAGTGTCTCCAGTATTTTCATACAAAGGCGCTAAAGCCCATTTGAACATGATTCCTGAATCGGAGGTTCCTACCCATTTTTCGTATCCATCTGGCGACCGAAGCCAGATCACCAAAAACGACCCGCGGGATGGATGATTTTCTTCGCGGACCTGGTATCTCAAGTAGAGTTTACCCACTTCGTCCATCCTCTGGATTAGGCTAGCCGTGTCATATTTGGCGGCGATTTCAGGCAGTTTGATTGCATCAAGGACCAATTTCACAATGGGGGAACCACCCCACAGCCAATAGGATGAGCGGTGAAGTCTCGCTTCCATATCGTAAAAGGTGAAAAAGGATCCGTAGGTGGGACTGTCCGGGTTCAGGTTTTGTCGCCTCAAGCCATTGTCGATTACTGCTTCGAGCGACGCTATCAAACGCTTCTTCGACAAGCCAGCTCCCATTAACTGCTCGAGTTGCTTGTTCTGCCATTCTCTCTTTGGTGGCGTAATGTCTTTCCGAACCAGCTCGTATTGCCCTTCTTCCCCGTCAATAAATATACTGACAGATCCACTCCAGTCTTCAGAAAGCAAGTCTATCTCGTGTCTAAACTCTCTTAACAATACTGGATAAGTCTTACGAAGGTAAAACTTATCAATTTCAATTTGTTTTGAACTAACTCTTAGAGAATTTTCCCAATACTCCAATCTGCCTGATGGAATAACGATCTGTTTAGCAATCTCACAGCTATCATCATAGTATGGGCCGCCAAATGTGTAGTAGCCCGTTGGGTTGTCTTTAAAGACGCAAACACCTTCCATCCCCTGTTCAGGACGGATATCTACCACTGGGTACCAGGTGTCAAAATCAGTCTTTTCGTACATAGCCTTCCGACTTACATGATCAGGGTCGAACGGAGAGACTGTGGAAATACGACTTATTGAATCATTGCGTGAGCTTTCGATTCGTAGCTCAAACTGTCTTACGTTTTTGGGAATTAAGGCTTCAATATTAAGGATCTTTCCGCTGATATCTACTTTCAAAAATGTTTTTTCTGGATCTTGCCAGTCTAGCTTGGAATTCCCTTCTCTTGATGGGGGGACTGCGTGAGAGAAAATCACTGTCGTACTGAAAAGGGAGATAAGGAGGGCGGATAACATGATTCTTTTCATTTCGTTATTTAATTCAATAGGCTTAAAGTGCGGAAGTCGCATTCTTGTTTATTTTCGAATGCGCCTTAGTTCCAAGAATGGGCTATACTGCCGCTTCCCTGTACGACAGAGCCACCTCCTATTTGGTTTACTTGTAAACCTTTTGAACGAGTAAAGCCTCAGCACAGTTTTTTCACCCAATGAAAACGGGCCCGGAGGTCCCGCTCCCCACCCTCGTCGCCATCAAACGTAGGAGGTACGTCCTACGGGCGCGTTCAACTTCTTGAGATTTCTTATCTTGCTAATAGCACGCTACGCGAGATGGAAAACGGGACGCTTTCTCCCCTTACTCATCAAGCGAGTGGAGGATCCTTCCTGCCATTCTCCGGAGACGAGGATACGCCTCGTTTGCTGCGAGTAACCGCGTTCATTGCGGTTTATCTGCCCTACAATCGCATCAATCCCGGCCGCACCGATCGCCGTGTGGTCGTAGCAAATGCCGCTAAAGCTAGATTGCTCAGGCATTAGTTGCGGCCGTACGAAACCAATCTGCTTGGGTACGTTCCAACCACCTTCGAGCAACCAATCATACATTTTCGCCACGCCACCGATCACGACGTCCGCTCGGTGTTTATGGACCCACTGCAAAAACGTTTTCTTCGTCAATTGAGCTTCGATAAGGTGGGGAACCCTACGTTTTTCAGGAATCTGCAGTTGATAGTCGCTGACGGCAGACCGATTCGTATGCCGCTGGTGCTTGTCCTGCTGTTCCAATATGGCGAATCCGATGCGTTTATAGCCGAGACAGTGAATCTCGTTCAGCAGTCGCATCATCCCTTCCTGTCTATCACAGTCAACGGAGTGGAAGGCGCTTGGCACATTGCTTGAACCGATTGCGGCAACCGAAAATTTCTCCCAACTTAGATCCCAGTCTTTTCCTTCGTAGAAATTGCGATGCAGTAAAACGCCTAGGATACCACGGCTCATAAGAATTTGATCCATTCGTTTCTCGGAGATATCGTTTTTGTCGAGCAGCACCCGCTCGATCCCGTACCCCAAACGCTGGCATTGTTGAGCAGCCCCGAAATAGATGGCTTCAGGGAGAGTCATCACAGAGGGCGAGAGGTTTGGCGTTTCCCGTATCCGCTCATAACCCAGAAAAGCGATCTGAGCCTGCAGCTTTTTTTGTTTCGCCGAACGTATGTGGCTTCCGTATACAGAGAGATACGGATTCGGGACGTAGCCCAGTTCCTTAGCTGCCTCCTTCACCCTTACTTGAGTGCTCTCGCTGATCTTAGGATGGTTCCTTAAGGCAAGGGATACCGTCATGCGCGAAACCGCTGCCCGCTCCGCGATATCCGCCATCGTCACCTTATAGATTTTAGCCATAGATATTCAGTCGCATTCAAGAGTCCGAATGGGCCGCGATTCCGTCCTTGTTTCAAACATCTGAAAGGACTCCACACGAGGATAGACCGAAGCCTAGAAAGTGGAACCGCCCAACCGGGGCCTTCGTTTCATCTAGGCACGATCAGTCCACCCTCTGCACCACCACAATCCACTCGTTGTGGCCGGTCGGCGGCGTTCCGAAGTAGACCGGCTTGCCGCCCTTTACTTCCGTATTCTCCGTCGTCTGCAGCCCCCCTCCATTGATAGGATCGTACCACTTAACGGAATACGTACCCTCGACGTCGCTTAAGTCGAGGTCAACCGCTGCCGCGTGCTTGGTCCAAACGATGTAGGTGTTACCTCTATCTGCGAAACAATAGCCGTTGCGAATGAGTTCGTTCTGGGTCGTGAGCTTTGGCAGCTCGCGATTGATCTCGGGAATTTGGAAGAAATCGACTCCATGCTTGAGCACCTCCCAAACCGATTCCATGCGGCGGAAATCTTCGATCGTAATGTCAGTGTAGTCGCTCAACTGATACGCGACATAAACGCCCAGCCCCTCACCGCCAGCCATCATGACCTTCCAAAAACTTTCGCGAGCCATGTCGTCGTTTCCAGGAAGGATACGATTCGGCTCATCGATGGGAACAACCCATTTCTTGCCCGCTTCTCGCGATGCCGTTACGTACTTAAGCGTTTCCAGATGATAGTCTTCGTTAATCTGTAGGAAGGCCGCATCCATGTAGTCCTTGCCAAGCTGCGGGTCGTAGACGTCGTAACGCAGCTCGCGCTTCCCGCTGCAGTGGTGCCCTACTGGGTGATTATAGATGTTGATTGTCTGCAGGTAGGCCATCCACTCGCTCATTTCCGGGGGGCGCACGTCGTGCGGCTCTTCCCCTATATTCCAACGCCAGCTGAGGTGATACGAAAAGCGAGCAGCCATCTCGCGGAAGTAGAGCTTCGTTTCAAAACCAAGCTGATCCCCATTCAGCAATGCCGTGTTCTCGTTTTCCGTCAGGTAAGTGTCGTGGTTGATGCCCAGCCGATCCATGTGACTGAAAACAATGTCCCACTGGTCCAGCTTGGAGACGTCGTACACGTCTAGGTTCTTGTATTTGGTCCGCTTATACTTAAAATCGGGAGCCTTGCCTTCGTCATACTCGATGGGGTCGACCCATGGCCAAGTCGTGTCCGCGTCCCCGTTCAAGGTGATCAGTACGTTGTAGATCGTGTTGCAGCCTTTCTCGGCTAGGTAATTGAGGGCTCCGATGATTCCCTTGCCGCGCCCGTCTCCCCAAGTGGGATCGCCTTCCCGCCAGTCGTTGATGTGGGGAGCGTAATTGTGCAACCCATCCTCGCCTAAAGCATCGTCTGGCAGGTTGCTGCCACGATCGTAAGTGCCGTCGAATCCTGCATACCCTAGGAAATCTTCCGGACTTCCCGCTCCCGCTTTAACGAACCATTCGCCAGTTCCTTGATGCTGCAAGTAGTGCTCGCCGACATAACGCAACTGCCCTTTGGCAAAGAAGCCTTCCGCTTCCACTGAAGTGGGTAGCACCTCGAAGGTTCCGCTCTTACCATCGATCGGCTTGACTGCTTTTCCCGCTTTGGGGTCTGTGCTTATCGCGATGTCCGGGCCCTCCCGGAACGAAACCTTGTAGCTCCATTCTCCGGTAGCGTCCGGAGTGAACTTCACCCGCCACTTGTTTCCGGAATCCGCGCCGCTGTTCGCTGCATCCCCATCCGCCGCGAAATAGCCCGGAGCGGTAACCTGACGGTCTCCGTGACGAAAGCTTACGTCGATACGATAGTTGCGGAAGGTATGCGCGGTTTCCGAAGCCTCCGGGCCTTCAAAGGTAAGCACAACAGGTTCCCACAGATGGATCGCCACGTTTTCGCCAGCGTTGAGAGAGCTGGAAAAAACAAATACAAGGAGCGCGCAAAGAAGGGTCGAAACGATTGAACGAAGCGTCATGACAATAGCAGTTTAGGGGGGTGGGGCTGATGACGAGCGACAGCTCGGCCCAGATTTCAATGGTGAAACCGAACTCAAATCCAGTTTCCGTACCCCTCCAATGCAAAAACAACTCAAAGCTCCAAAAGGACAAAGCTGTATCCAAATCAACATGCGAAAGTTGAGCTTGGCACAGTAAGCGCCCCTCAAACCTGAAGCTTCTTAATTCAGATGAATGAGTTTTACTCGTTCTCCGCTAGCTGCGAAATTCGCCCATTCCCAAAGTCACCGTTGCCTCGCCCGAAGAATCATCAATCGGCAACAAGACCAGCTCCCCAACTGTGCTCCCATGAAACGTATCAGCATCCTACGCCTCATTCTTATTCTCTGCGGATTCGTCGCATTCATCAGCTCGTCACCCGCAGCTCCCCCAAAATCTCCCAACATACTCTTCATCGCAGTCGACGACCTGAACGACTGGGTCATTCCGTTTGGCGGGCATGAGCAAGCCATCACTCCCAACCTTCAAAGACTCGCCGAGCGCAGCACTCGCTTCACCAACGCCCACTGCCAGGCCCCGCTTTGCGGTCCCTCGCGAGCTTCTGTATTCACTGGGTTACTACCCTCCACTAGTGGCATCTACTTGCATGTGAAGGATAATGAAATCGTTCCCGAAAACGGAGCCCCGCAACGTCCTGAATTTCTCACCCACCTGCTCGCTCGCCATGGATACAAAACTTTAGGAGCCGGCAAACTGCTCCATCAGGGAGCTGGCGGAAACCTGCTTCAAGACTATGCAGGCTTCAAGGACTTCGGCCCTTATCCTGAGAAGCCCATGAACTACGACGCCGACAGAACATCCACTGATTGGGGAGCGTTTCCTGAGCGCAACGATCAAATGCCCGACCACGCCGTTGCCGACTATGCAATCGGAGCGCTTTCCCAAAATCACGATGCACCCTTTTTCCTTGGTGTAGGCATCAATCGACCCCACGTCCCTTGGCACGTGCCTCAAGAGTGGTTCGACAAGTTCGACCTCGATACCATCGAACTCCCACCCTACCTCGCAAGCGACTGGGACGACCTTCCGGAAATCAGTAAACTCATCCACGAAGCCCCGCCAACTCCATCTACGGAATGGATGATAGAAAACGGAAAATGGAAAGAGGTCGTGCAGGCCTATCTGGCGTGCGTGGCCTATGCGGACTACGAGATCGGGCGCGTGTTGGACGCCCTGGAGAAGAGCTCCTACGCAGAGAATACCATCGTCGTCCTCTGGTCAGATCACGGGTATCACCTTGGAGAAAAGAACATCGTAACCAAGATGACGCTCTGGGAAGAGTCTACCCGGGTCCCTCTTCTCATCTCCGGTCCTGGCATTCCCCAAAACGCGATTTGCCGTCGCCCCGTAGGGCTAATCGACCTCTACCCGACCTTGCTGAACTTAATCGGTATCGACATACCCGATACGCTTGACGGTCGCAGCCTGAAGCCGCTGCTCGACAACCCGCAGGCGGCGTGGGACCACCCCGTCATCACAATCTGGGGACGAAACAATGTCGCCGTGCGCGACGAGCGTTACCGCTACATCCGCTACGAGGACGGTTCCGAAGAGCTCTACGACCGCTCCCTCGACCCTAACGAGTTCGACAACGTCGCTGCAAATCCACAGCACACAGAGCTGAAGAATAGATTAGCGAAGCATATTCCACAAAATCAAAGCAAGGTCCTACCCATCAATTTCCACCAATGGAACCCCTATTGGATCGAAGTAGTGCGCAAGGCCCAAGGAGGAGGAAACTAGCCCACTCTGCAGGACCGGTGGATAAGGAGTGATCCTCCGTACCCAGACGTTCGCCTAGTAGGAGCTCCCCCCCCCACTCGTTCTTCCGCAAGAAAGTCATCCATACTGATTGATTCGTTCGCCGAAAGAGCGACCCCAACCCAGTTTTGGCGGTTTCCACCGAGGGGCCACCCCGAGCTCCCTAACTTCAATAAACTTCAGGTATGATAGCCGAAAATACCAATTCTCACCCCCATTTAGATCTCATGAGTAAAGACCATCCTGCTATAAACGCAGCCTTAGAACAGGCCCTGAAAATCGTTCGCCACAACGTCGAGCATTACTACGACCGCTTTCAGCACGTAAGCGAGAACGACGTTTATCCAAAGGAGGAAAACAAGGTTTGGACCATGGGATTTTATCCCGGCGAGCTCTACTTGGCCTACCTCAACACGAAAGACGAGTACTACCTATCTAAGCGTGAGCAGATCCTTGCGTCGTTCAAGTCTCGCTGCGAAAGCGGCCATATGGAGACCCACGACATCGGATTCCTGTACGAGATGACCGCCTACTACGACTACAAGGCTACTGGCGATGAGCAAAGTAAGGCGCTCTTCCTCGCCGCGGCGGACAAGCTGATGGCCCGTTACAACGAGAAAGGCGGCTTCATCCAAGCATGGGGACCGATGGACCCGCATGCCGACAAGACCCGTATCATCATCGACTGCATGATGAACCTGCCTCACCTCTACCTCGCGTCAGAGCTGACTGGGGATTCCAAATACAGAGAGGCTGCCATCTCGCACGCCAAAGTAAGCAGCAAGACCCTTATCCGCGACGACTTCTCAAGCTACCACACCTACTGGATGGACGTGCAAAGCGGGAAGCCCCTCCACGGAGCGACCCACCAAGGCCACAAAGACGAATCCACCTGGGCCCGCGGCCAAGCCTGGGCAGTCTACGGTTTCTACAAGAGCTACGTATTTACCCAAGACCCAAGCTTTCTCGAAATAGCAACCAAGTGCGCCGACGTCTACCTCGCCAACCTTCCAGAAAACGATATCAACTACTGGGACTTCGACTTCACCGACGAAACCCCAGACATACGCGACAGCTCCGCAACCGCAATCTTCGTCGCCGGACTGGTGCGCCTCGGCCGGGTACTGGAAGGAGAAAAGGCGACAACCTACCAGAAGGCATCAGGCGACCTCCTGACGATTCTCGCGCAACGCTATCAAAACACAGATGTGTACGAGGGCGCTGGAATTCTGCGAGAGGGTATGTACCATCGAGACCTCGGGACAGCATTCGTAAGCTGGGGAGATTACTACTACCTCGAGGCCCTCTATGCCTTCCTCGGTCTCCCCTCGTCGTCTGAGGAAATGTAAACCATTCGCAAAGAGCCGCTAGGGATGCTCCCTCTCGGCATTCCTAGCAGGTGATTCCGACACTGCTTCAGATGAGATACCCGCTTGCCAGCGATCGCTAACGATACGTTCATTGAAAACGCTTAGGGTGACATCATCAACAAGCTGACTCTCGTTTCCGCGGGACCGCCTAGGAATGCGAGGAGAATGCAGCCCTCGCTACGAGCACATAGCCCGTGCCCGTGCCGATACCGCGTTGAAGGATTTACGGCTCGGTAAACCTTAAACACCTACAGGGCCTGATACATCTATATCTCACTTTTATACGGCGACTGCTATTTCGCAGAATCCGTCGTCCGCTTGCGATAATGTCAGAGCTGAAGCCAGCGTCTTCTCAAGCCAGACAAGCACCACAAGTATTGTGGCTTTCCTTATATCGAACGAAATGGACTATTACATGTCCGTTGTTCATTCCCACAGCTCGCCGCCCTGTAATGTACTAAAACATTTCATACGAATCGAAGGCTTTTCTTCCTCTGCGCGAACTGAAGCTTTGACAGACTGCTGCGCCATCGAGCATTGCAGTTATTTGTTACCTCCTCATCGAAACAATAAAAGCAGAACCACTGCTTCCAATTGCGTCGCCGTCGACGCGAAGCAAGCACTGCGTCGAGCTCGCCACTTCATTCGATAGAGCCGAGTGACGGTTATACTTATATTACGCATTAAAATTCTAAATATATAAAATGAGCATCATTCAAGAACTATTCGACCTTTCGGGGAAAGTAGCACTCGTCACAGGCGGCACCCATGGCATCGGCATGGCCATCGGCAAGGTTTTGGCCAAAGCGGGCGCTCAGCTTTGCGTCAACGACTTGAGCGACGAAAAGCTCGAAGAATGCAAGGCCGAGTACGCCAAGGAAGGAATCGATGTCTACACCTTAAACTTCAACGTCTGCAGCGAAGAGCAAGTCGACAGAGGCATTAGCCAAATCGAAAAGGACGTCGGCCCCATCGACATCCTAGTGAACAATGCAGGCATCATCAAGCGTATCCCAATTTTGGATATGCCGATCAAGGACTTCGAGCAAGTGATCGACGTCGACCTAGTGGCACCGCTCATCGTAGCCAAGCGAGTGGCTCCTGGCATGATCGAGCGCCGGGCCGGCAAAATCATCAACATGTGCTCGATGATGAGCGTATACGGTCGTCAAAACGTTTCCGCGTACGCAGCAGCAAAAGGCGGCTTGAAGTTGCTCACCGAAAACATGACTTGCGAGTGGGCAAAATACGGACTGCAGGTCAACGGCATCGGCCCCGGCTATATCGCGACCTCCCAAACCGCTCCCATCCGCGAAGGCGGGCATCCCTTCAATGACTTGGTAATGACTCGCACCCCTGCCAACCGCTGGGGAGAGCCGGAAGACGTTGCAAACGCAGCTCTCTTCCTCGCCTCCAACGCGGCCCAATTCGTCAACGGCCACATCCTGTACGTCGACGGCGGCATCTTGGCGAACTTCGGCTACGTCAAGGGCGAGAACGAAATCTAGCAAAGCCAGACGCGAACACGCACCTACACTTTGGGCTGCAGGCTGGGGATGAGTCTCCAGCCTGCAGCTTTTTTTGCTACATCCTGGTGTGGTTTCAGCGAAACATCCTGCACTATTCCTGTGGTACGATTTAAAGTGGGAAGCGGCCTTGTGCCGCGATTTGGAGCGGAGCGATCGGGACGCAAGGTCGCTTCCCACAAGCCATCCAATGTGACGAACATGAATGGAAACACAAGGTGCCGCGGTCCTGACAGCCCTCGGCACTCATCCTAAACGACAGCGTTCCTCGCCTCCCTTCCCCGCAACGCTGCATCGGCCCCAGGCCGGGCCCGAAAAAAATACATACAGTTGAAAAAAATAGCCCCACTTCCCTTCACGTAGCACAACTAATTAGCTGCGCCCCTCCAAATCGTTGAACGACATGCGATGCGGACCCCTTTCAAATAAGCGACAAAAGAACGTATGATCGACAACAGTTGGACAGACGATGCATGGAAAGCATTGGTAAAAAAGGTAGAGAAGACGAGCCTCGTCATCGGCGACAGATTCCCGTCCATGACAGACGAGAACGGCAAGTACACCTACACCGAGGACCTCTGGCGCTGGGTAACAGGTTTTTGGCCGGGACTCCTCTGGTTGATCTACGAGGACACCAAGCACGAGCCTTTCGCCAAGATTGCCCTGAGCTGCGAGAACCAGATGGACCAAGCGCTCAACGAGTACGTCAATCTACACCACGACGTCGGCTTCATGTGGCAACTCACCTCCATCAAACGCTACACGATGACGGGTGACCCAGAAGCAAGGCGTCGCGCCTTGATTGCCGCCAGCCACCTGGCCAGCCGATTCAACATAGCAGGTAACTTCCTGTCCGCGTGGAACAAAAACGGCCTAAACGATTCGGATCCGCGCGGCCTCAGCATCATCGACAGCATGATGAACCTTCCCCTGCTTCACTGGGCCTCGGAGGAAACCGGAGACCCTCGTTTCCGTCATGTAGCCGTCGCTCACACCGAAACCGTGATCGAAAACTTCATCCGGGACGACTTTTCCGTGAATCACATGGTCGAGTTCGATCCCTTCACCGGCGAAAAGATCAAGGTGCAAAGCGGTCAGGGCCAATCCACGACCTCCGCTTGGTCTCGAGGAACTTCATGGGCAGTCCATGGCATGGCCCTCGCCTACAAATACACCCAAGAACCCCGCTATCTAGAAGTAGGCAAGAAAGTGTCCGATTTCTTTATCAGCGAATTGCCGGAAGACAACGTTCCGCACTGGGATTTCCGCGTGCCGCGCGATGACGATACCCCTCGCGACACGTCAGCTGGAGCCTGCGCGGCAAGTGGCATGATCTTGCTCTCTTCCTTTCTGGAAGGCGAGGAGTCGGACAAATACCTCGGAGCCGCGACCGCTATTATCAAGTCTACCTACGAGAATTACGGGAACTGGGACAACGACAGCGACGGCATCATCCACGGTGGAACTTTCAATCGCCCTGCCGATATCGGCATCGACGTCTCGCTCATCTACGGCGACTACTACTACGTTGAAGCTCTCTCGAAGCTCCGTGCCCTCAACGCCTCGAATCAACTGCGAGTGGCCGGCGCCCTGAGCTAAGCGAAAACCGAAACGAGTGCAACCCTCAGCCAGCCCCCTCCGCAATTCGGTGGCTGGCTTTTTTGCGCCCTCCTTGGTGATTCTTGCGGGAATTTTGAGTTTTCCCGTGGGAAGTGTGCCCTTGTGCCACGATTCGACCAAAGCAATCGTGGCACAAGGTCGCTTCCCACAGTTGTACCAAGCAACTTAGCCAGCAATTTCCTCTGCTCCTGCTGATGAACCCAAAAAAAGCAGGCAGCGAGCTAGAGGATGTCCCTGCCAAAAACCTCAATTTGGGTTAGGGCTGAGAATGCGGCAGAGATTTCACGCTTCAACTCGGACAGCTCGATCCATGTCACCTTCTTTTCCGCAAATGCGTACGATTGCCCTTCCTCTACCTTCTTCATGGAGATTGGCATTTTTTCCCCATCGGAGAATGTCACGACCCCTGATTCCCAATTGATATCATGGTCGTCAGCGTAATCCGCGCGCAGATAGATGACGATCTCGTCGATCAATACTTCTCGACCAAAATCCAGGCGAAACACCAAGTCATCTCTCAGACCGCCTCCCCAAGATTGGTACGGCCACGCTCCATGACCGACCCTCGACAGGTGTCCGTCAATCGCATTCTTCGCCTCGAACCAGGGCTCGTCACGAGTTACCACGTTCGCCGAGGCATGAGGAAAATATCCGGTGTCCCAACGCGTATCCAACGAGTTCATAGCCAAGTTTCGTCGCTTGGCGAGCCACTCGCGAGAAACCCTTTCCATGGTGATTAAGTGGCGCTCCCCCTTAAAAGCCTCAGGGTCGTAGGCCCTCGCCTTCGGGCCAACAGGCAACTGGTATACGATTTTCCCGTCCGGCGCATAAACGATGGACTTGTTGAAAGTCGGATCGATGTCGACCTCCACAAACGAACCCGGCTCCATTTCGAAAATCAGGATATCCTCAAACCCGAACTCGCCCAATATTTCAATTTCGACGCTGTTCTCTCCAGAAGCTTCCGAAAGCTTTTTTCCTAATCGATCAGTGTGGGTAATTTTCATAGTCCTTTTTGGCAAATATCGTACGTAAAACATAAGCCTAGCGAGCCGCTGTGGAACACCGAGCCACTTGAGAGACTGAAACGGCTGTCCGGTCGTGGAAAGTCCATCTATCTGTATAGATCTCCCCTCAACAATCCGTCTGCAAAAACCGAGAACCTCAACTTCGGCAATCACCCGCTACGCGAAAGTCCCCCTCTGCCATGAGTGGAGTACCAACTCCTGGCGGGCTTCAGGAAGAGCCATCAATTTCCATCAATGGCACCCCTATTGTATAGAGATGGTCCGTAAAGCCATAGAGGGAGCTGACTAACTAGGCTCGCAGAATCGCTTCCGCTGCGGCGGCACCTGAGTCATAAGCGCCTTCTATCTTGGCAATCCCGAAGGAGTCACCCGCAAAGTACAAGGGCAGCGATTTAGCCTCCGCGAATAGCCTTCCGACGCCCTCCCCCTTGCGGTGGGCATAGCGCCATTTGTGCAAGTAGCTCTCTTCAATTTCCACCGGGTAAAGCTCCTTCACCGCGGCTATCATCATCTGTTCTAGCACAGGACGGTCCTTTTCGTAATTGGCCTCGGCAAAGGCTGCCGTCGAGTGCACGATCAAGCCGGGCTGCGAGCTGGTTCCCTTTTGTCGCGCGTCCGTGATCGTATCCAGTTTCTCGCTCACTCCCTTCAAGAAACCTGGGGCAGCGAGACCGATGTCCGCCTTGAGGCGGAGCAAGAGGGATAGGCACGGCTCATAGCTCACTCGAGCCAACTCGTCCAATAACTCAGACTCCAAGTCTAGATTGGAGCGCTTCAGAATCGCTAACGACTGAGGCAGTGGCGCCGTAAAGAGAACCTTCCTAGCTCTCCACTTTTGACCATTGTCACACCGCAGAATAACGACGCCGTCCTCGATCGTCAGAGTGCTCACCAATTGCTGCCGTTCGACATCCACTTCCTCTGCCAGTTCTTTGGCGAGGGCATTCATGCTTGGCAAACCGGCATACAATCGACGGTCTCCATCCTGTATCCAAAGTTTCGCTATATCCTTTGACTGCCATCGCTGCAGCTCTTTTCCGAAAGTTTCCCCAGCGACGGAGAAAAAGTGAGCCCCATTGTCAAAACTCTGTCCAGCGAGACGGCGAGCAGCCATTCTGCCGCCAACTCCGCGCGACTTCTCCAACACGACGGTACGTTGCCCACGCTGGATCAATAATCGCGCCGCTGCCAAACCAGCGACGCCTGCTCCCACAACAACTGTATCAAATTCCAAATCTCCCTTTGTAACCATGACGTTTCGATCTTGAAGCACGCAGCGGCCATTACAAGTGGGGAGCGCTTGATTTTATGAATTGCCCGCCTTACCTGCCGCATTCAGCGCGCTCAAGTGCTGATACCAGGGGTCTCCGGTTTTAAGCAACCAAGGCTTCAGCTCCTTATCAATCAATTGCTCGACAACGCGCGGGTGCGAACCAGCCAAGTTCTCCAATTCGTACGGATCCTCCTTTAGGTCGAACAACATGCGCGACACCTCTTTGTTCGCGCTAATGTCTAGCACCAGCTTGTAACGCTGCGTTCTAACGCCTCTAGCTCCCAAGTCCGGAGCCTCGGAGGGAATCTTGAGGTAAAGCTGCGAGCTTGGTCGAACGATGTTCGCGCCCCGCATAAGCTGAGCATAGCTGTCGCCCTGCAACCCCTCCGGGAGTTCTTTTTCAAAGCCCATCAAGTCGAGCAAGGTGGGGTAAATGTCGGGAGTGGAGAGCAGCAGGTCATCGCTACCGGGCTTTATCTTGCCGGGCCAACGGATCAAGAACGGAACCCGCATGGATTCTTCGAAGGGATTATTCTTCGAAACCTCACCGTGAGTACCTAGGCAATCGCCGTGGTCCGAGGTAAAAACCACGATCGTATCCTCCTTCAATCCGACATCATCAATCGCTTTGAGGATGCGTGCAAACTGCTCGTCGACTCCCGTGATGCTAGCGTAGTAGTCCCGCGTGTTGGCCTTGGCCTTAGGGTGCTCTGGGTCGACGTTCGGGCGGACCAACAGGGAGTCTAGGGACTTGTCTGCATAAGGCTCACGATACTTATCTGGATACAAATGATACGGCGGATGAGGAGGGTTCATCGAAACCACCAAGGCGAAAGGCTGGTCAGGGTCCCGCATCGTCCCGTCCTCGTTCTGGATATAATCAATGGCCTTGTCCGCTTCGTGCTCAGGGCTCCATTGGTCGACGAAATGGTATTCCTCGCGGTCCGCCTTCGTTTCCCAATACATCGGGCGGTTGTGATCGTTGTAGGTCCCGTACGAATACCAGTAGTCAAATCCGTGCCGACGCTCTGGCGGACACCAGGTGTTCCACTTCGGGTTGGCCTCGATAAATGGCTCTCGCGGAGCGTCGAGGTGCCACTTGCCGATATAGCCCAAGCTGTAGCCTTGAGCCTGCAAGACGTCCGACCAGCAGTCCTCGTCCTGCTGCAACTCGACGCCATACTGGGCCCGATCCGCCCGGCAGTTGCCGGTCACCTTATTGGCATGCGAATACTTTCCGCTCATCAACATTCCCCGATACGGACTGCATAACGGGTAGTTAGCGACAGTCTGCGGCAAGGAAAGGCTCTCCTTTGCGAAGCGATCTAGGTGGGGCGTATGGACAGGATCTTCAGCCCGAAAGCCCAAAGCCTGTCCCCGCCATTGGTCAGGGAAAACGAATACCAAATTGGGAGCCTTGGACTTGCCGCGAGCTGCGGCCTTTATAAGGCCGCTGGGGCTTAATGACGCGACCGCAGCGGCGCCGACAGCTCCTTTAACAAAAGTTCTTCTGCTTACTTTTTCGGACATGTTAACCGACTCTAACGTTTCTCCGCCTGGAGCTGGGCTTCCTTGCGCTTTTCGACTCGCGCTCCCCACAGCAGCAAAAGTCCGATTCCGCCACAGAAGCTGCTGATGAAGAGCACGCTCCAAACGCCTGTCGAATCGGAGGGAACGAACAAGAGCAGGAGCAATGCGATTCCGATTCCCACCGAAGCCCGTCCTAGCAACATCAATTGAGCATAGGCCTTGGACTCCCCTTCCTGCTCGTCATCGCGAATCGGTGTTTTGATGAGCTGGTAGAAGTCTTCTACCTTCTTTTTGTAGGCAGCCGATGTTCCCTTATAGAAGGGGCGGCATACGACGGTGCCAATTGCTCCGAAAATAAAGATCCACATCGCTCTTTGCTGAATGGTGAAGCCTTCACCCGTGGTTTCGCTCAAATAGTACGAGTAGAATGACGGCAATAGACAGAATCCGAAGATAACAAAGTACGACCAGCTCGGGAGTTTCTTTATATAGAAACCGACTAACATCGGGAACACCAACGGTATGGTGATGATAGAGTTTATCATCAAGTACGCATCGAAGAGCGCCAGCTCCCGATTCTGAGAAAAGAGGTAACTATAGGTTATGATCAGGGCCCCAATTCCTAAGGTCGCCACCTTGCAGAGCATGACTTCGCCTTTGGGTGTCATGGGCTTGGTCACGCCAAACATCTCGCGCACTTTAGGTACGATGTTACGGGCAATGACGCCCACCTGCGAATTAAGACCAGAGTCCATAGAGCTCATGGTTGCCGCAAACATAGCCGCGATCATCACCCCCATCAATCCGCTCGGGAGCACCTTTTGGGCGATGAAGGAATAGCTGGAATTTTCAGGATTCGCAATGTCCTGAGCCATGATTTCCGTACCATAAAGGAAGCGGGCCACCATCGGCGGGAAAAACCAGATCAAGGCGCCGGCTGCCATGAGGAAAGCGCCGAGAAAGGCCGATTTGGAAGCGGCCTTGCCATCCTTCACCACAAGGAAGCGCCCCGCGGAGTTCAGAGTGATCTGATGGTAAATCGTCATGATGAAAATGACGATGATCCACTGCATGGAGAATTTTCCGTCCGGCCATTGGTCCGGCTCTTTCACAAATTTGAAATCGTCGACGAACTCAGGCTGGGAGAAATAACCGAAGAACCCTTCGAACCCGCCCACCTTCTGATAACAGAAGAAAGCGACGAGAATAGTGATCGCGAGCAGGATCAAACTCTGTACGAAGTCCGTTGCCATCACCGCCCACTTGCCGCCTGTGGTCGAATAAAAAACGACCACCGCGCCAATCACGAAAATACACAACACCAAGGGAAGATCGAAGGTGGTGCTGGCAAATACGGAGAGAGCCCAAAGCTGGATCCCTGCTGCAAAGGGTTGAATCAACACCCCCGTATAGGCCGAAAATTGCTCTACCGCGACACTGAAGCGAGACTTCACGACGTCAGCGGGCGTGTAGGCGCGGGTCTGCCTATACCAAGCTGCCAAGGCGAAGCCACATATCAACATGGCCGCAACATTGGCTGCATAGATGACCAATACCGTGGGACCCGCTTCAAAGGCAGCCGAGGCATTTCCTGTAAATGTGAAGGCGCTGATGCCAGCCATCATGATACTGGAACCGGAGAGCCACCAAGCCACCTGCCCGCCTCCACGAACAAAATCGCTCAAGTTGTTATTGAACTTGGAAAAGAGCACCCCCAGCAGGGGTAACAGCACTAAATAGGCAGCGAGAGTAATGTACTCTGTAATCATAGGTTGAAAGGTAGGTTTGGTGGGGCGAAACGCGCGCCTACGGTTTTGGGAAAATCTTCAAGCTTGGGGAGTCGGTCGATTGCGGGGAAGCGAGTGGAGCTCGTAGCATTACGAAATTACGAAAAAAAGAGCGGAGCAGCCACCCGGAAACGCAATGCAGAGCTTGTAAGCGTCGTCGTTGGCCTTCCGATGCGAAAAAGCGAAACCGTTCGACGGCTTCGCCTTTCGACCACCGACACAAAGCTCCGGAATCAAGAGCTTGCGCGAATGCGATTACGGTGAAGCCGCAAGCACTGCTCGCGGTGACAAAAACGCAGACGATACTGGGAAGGGATAGCGCGGGGTTAATTCGAAACATGAGGTATGAGACTGTTGAATCTGAAGAGTAGCCATCAGCCCCCTTCCCTCAAAGCGAATCGCCCAACTATATTTCGATACTTATCGAAGCCCCCCCCCTGCTTCCGGGAGCACATATCCAAATTATGAGGACATGGAAACAACGACGCGGCCCCGGATTCGCCCTTCCAGCATTTTTGGAGCCACTTCCAAGATTCTGCCAAAGGGTACTTCCTCGACCATTTCGTCCAAAAGTCGAAGGTCCAGTTCTTGGGCAAGGCGTTGCCAGGCCACCATGCGACGAACCCGTTCGCACATCACGCTGTCCACGCCCGCCAAAGTCACGCCACGCAGAATAAAGGGGGCAACCGTAGTATGAAGGTCCATTCCTCCCGCCAACCCGCACGAGGCAACCACTCCGCCGTAGTCCATGGAAGCCAACACATTAGCGAGTACTTTACCGCCTACCACGTCAACAGCTCCCGCCCAAAGTCCCTTCTCGAGCGGGCGCCCCGCTTCGGCATATCGCTCACGATCAACGATCCGACGAGCTCCCAAGCGCTTGATGTAGTCCTCCTCCTCTGGACGCCCTGTCAGGGCAGCGACGCGATAACCGTTCCGCGCCAAGAGGGCAGTTGCCACGCTCCCGACGCCTCCAGCGGCTCCCGTCACCAAAATTTCGCCCTTGTCGGGGGTCACCCCTTGGGCCTCTAAAGTCATCACGCAAAGCATGGCAGTGAACCCCGCCGTCCCAATCGCCATCGCTTGTCGCGAGCTGAGCCCATCGGGCAAAGGAACGAGCCAGGAGCCATCGACACGAGCCTTCTCGGCCCAACCTCCCCAGTGCTTTTCTCCTACGCCCCACCCCGTCAGAACGACCGCATCTCCTTTGTGGTAGGAAGGGTTTTCGCTCTCAGCGACCACCCCTGCAAAATCGATTCCGGGAACCATCGGATAACGCTTCACGATCGGAGACTTCCCGGAAACCGCCAATGCGTCCTTATAGTTCAATGTTGTCCAAGAGACATCGACCAAAACGTCCCCTTCCGGCAAGTCGGAAACGCTCAGAGTCTTGCGAGACACGGCCTGCCCCGTATCTGTTTTTTCGATACATATACCTTTAAACATAACTATTTTCTCTATTTTTTCAGTAGATGGAAATAGACTTTGGCGAAGGAATCCAAGGGATCAGCTCGCAATTCCAGCTTCGCTCTAAGCACTGCCCCTTCCCAGCCAATCCAAAAGAATGCTGCGAGCTCGTCGACATTGCGAGACACCGAGAGTTCACCCATGTCCTGGGCAAGGGCTAGACATCCGGCGGTGCGCCCTTGCCAATCCTCCATCACGCCAATCAGTTTTTCCCGCATTGCATCCGAAAGCGAAGCAATCTCCTGACCTAAATTCCCCACCAGGCAACCGCGCCTAAACTGATGCTTTTCCATCCCAGCCTTCGCAGCGTCAACAAAGGCCTTCAAACGATTCATCGGGCTGAGCGCCCTGTTCTCGAAACAGCGATCCAACATTTTCGCGAAAAACTCCTCGTAAGCATCAATCAGTTGCAGCCCGAAATCTTCCTTGTCCTTGAAGTAGTGGTAGAAGCACCCCTTCGGCGCTGCAGCTCGCCTGAGCACCTCCCCCACGCCGGTGGCCACATATCCTCGCTCCGTTGCGATCTCCAAGCCCGCTCGAATCAATCGCAGCCTCGTCTCCGCATCTCGAGGATCGGTCTTTGGCCTACCACGTCCCCGTTCAGTTAGCTTTTGCTCCTCGTCCCCCATTTATTTACTAGACTCCTTGGTCTATTTATTCGAGCTTGCGCGTCAACCTTGTTTTCGGAATACCTTAAACTGGTACTCCGAGAGCGAAGCGCTTTAAGCACCTCTCCCCCGCTTGCTCCCGGGAGAGAGGGGGAAAGATAGAACTCTGATGCATTTTGGCAGGAAGCGCACCTAGCTAGCGGCTGCTAGCACCTCACTGCCAATCTGAGTCGATCATTTCAAAGAAGTAGCGCCCAGATCCAAGCGTCAGCTTTACGCTTTCCTTCAAGCCATCAGAAACGACCGCCAAATCTTTGACGCCGGGAACGCCTTCCAACTGGGCTCCCGACTCTAGGACCGAGCCAACGTCTGGCGTCGGCAAATATACCTCTGCCTGCGTGTTCACAGGAATCGAGACCTGCCAAAAGATTCTGTCGCCCTCTCGTTTCCAATCGCTCTCGATCACCCCATAGGGCGATTCTTTAGTGGTCGTAGCCCAATCAATCTCACCCATCAGGCGAGGGCGCAGTTCAAACCCCTTGTATCCGCCTGCCGATGACAGAGGTCGAATTCCGCCGATACCCTCGAAGAAGAAGGCGGCAAATCCTCCCTGCATGGGATGATTCATCGAATTACGGTATCGAGGTTCCTCGCCCCAGTTGAACTGGCGCTCAGGCCAGGTAGAGAAACCATGATCCGCAAGGTATCCCGGACCTGGGAAACCACGATCCAACAGCATCCTGGCAACCAATTCGTCCTGCCCGAAATCGGAAAGCACCGTGTAAAGATGTCGTAAGCCATGGATGCCAACGGCGTGATGCCCCTCGTGCACCTTCTCGATATCAAAGACCAAGCCATCGACCACGGACGGAACCATGCCATCCGGAACCATCCCGAACTTCAAAGCCATCACCGTCGCCGTTTGACTCCCGTAAAAGCGAGCATCCGTACCCTCGATCACCTCCAAATAGTTCGCATTGAACGCGTCCTTCACGTCTGCGGCAAGCGCTCTACAGTAATCCGCATAGCGGTCTTCCCCTTTCAGGAACGCAATCTCGCTCACGATACGCAGCGCCTCATAGTAGAAGGCGGTTCCCGAAACGTGCGGGTGACAGAGCATGTACTCGGGAGCGCCCTTGCGGTCCCAAAGCGGTGGACACCAGTCTCCCAGTCCACTGGGCAAAATATTGCCCGGCCCGCGCATCGATTCGAAATACGATACGAAATTCTTGAAGTGGCCAAAGTGACGATCAAAGACGACGGTGTCACCAGAGTGCAAATACACATCCCACGCAACCAACAAATAAGCGACCGCCCAGTCAATCTCTGCAGGATGATCCGTCACCCGCTTTCCCGGAGCGACGAAGGTTGGCACCCCCCTTCCCTTGCCCACAACCTCCTCGTAACGCTTGTCCTTTTTCAAACTGTCTTCGATGTCACGAAGGAACTTCGCCAAGAAGACAGTCATGTCGTATCCATAAAAGCTTACGTCCGAGGTCGCATGGGCGTCGCCTAACCAACCGCACTTTTCGCGGGCCGGGCAATCCTCAGGGATCGAGTGCCAATTCGCTTCCAGGGTGCGACGCGTTATTTCCCACTGCTGATTCATCAGATCTTCTGAACACTCGAAGCTTCCGGCTTTCTTCAGATCGCTGAACACAAGCTCGGCTGTGATCGTATCAGGATGAGGAGGAGCGCTTAGCCCGCTAACTTCCACGAACTGGAACCCGTGGTAGGAAAAGCGAGCTTTCCATCGCTCCTCTCCGCCTCCCTTCGCCACATAAATCATTTCTTGGATACGCCCGGGAGCCCCGCCGGAAGTGCCCGTATTCACCGTTATCCCATCCGGCTCCATCACTTCGCCCGCTACCATGGTGATCACGTCGCCTGGATCTTGGTCTACCACGATCTCGACCCAGCCCGCCAGATTCTCACCGAAGTCGACGACGTACTTTCCACCGCCTATATCCTTTACCCCAACCGGCTTGATCCGACGTTGCACGCGAATCGGCTCGATAAGCTGTGAACGCAGGCGATCCGTCGGACAAGGCGCCGACAGCAAAACCGCGTCCTGCCAAGACGAATCATCATAGCCAGCACTCGCCCAATCCGGTATCTCTAAACGAGCATCGTAAGTCTCGCCCCAATAGACGTTATCGAAAACGATCGGGCTCGTAGTCGCTTTCCAATTACCGTCAGTGCCAAAGCTCTCTACGCTACCGTCTTCATACTCGACGTATAGGATCGCCCTCGCGCGAGGCTGCCCATAGTCGAAGTCCTGCTTCCAAGCGACATTTTGTCCAAAGAAGCCACTTCCCAGCCAAATCCCCAGGGCGTTATCGCCCTGCTTCAAGAGATAGCTCACATCATGCGTTACGTACAAAGTATGTGTCTCGTAATTCGTTTGCCCAGGATCCAAAACGGCATCTCCGACTTTCTCTCCATTCAGGTAGAACTCACTGTATCCAACTCCAGCCACGTAGGCGAGAGCTCGTCTCACCGGCTTTTCGATGGAAATTTGGCGGCGAAGCAGAGGCGACGGGTAGGAGCGTTTCATTTCCGGTTCCTTCTGGAAAGCGTATTCACGCTCCGCCAAAGCCGATTCGCGATTGTCTTCCTCTAAACCAATCCACTCCGAACCATTCCAGTCGTTAACATCTAACAAAGCCATAGTCCACTCGGCGACCGGCGACCAACCGCTCTCCCTCTCGGACTCGTCCCATACCTTGACCTTCCAATAACACTTCTGCCGACTCACGAGCTCCACGCCCGCATACGGCACCAGATGGGAACGGCCGCTCTCGACCTTTCCGCTATCCCAAAGGTCACCATTCCCTTTATCCAATTCCTGGATACTGCCAGAGACCAAGATCCGATAGGCGCTTTGCGAGCGGTCCCTGTCGGCAGGGTCCGTCGTGGTAAGCATCCAGCTCAAGCGAGGTTCGCGCGCATCCAATTGGATCGGATTCACGAGGTGCTCGCTCTTCAGCTTGCCAACCTGCAGAGGATTCCCCTCCGCCAAACAACACAAAGCATGAGTCAAGAAAACGAGCAGAGAAGCGAGGTAGCTGACAGGGGTTCGCATGGGTCCAATTGAACAGCGGCCATCTTATACCTCCAACTGACAATTCCGTAATCTGTTGTCTCTATGAAGCCCTTCTGTCGAATAGCCAGAGCTTGATCCGATTCCCTGAACGGCTTCTCGGCAGACAGAAAAGCCCATCAGTTTTGAATAGACAGCTGGAAGTAAATTTGTACAAATGACGTTATGCCCCCAATTACCAGCGATGACGTCGAAGCCTCTACCGAGTTCACCCCTGCGGTCTGCAGAGCAGGCTACCTCCAGTTTTCTGGAAATCGAAACTTCACCAACCCTTGTGTGCAAAGCCGCGCCTTCTTTTGGTGCAAAAGCGGAAAAGGCTCATTCCTAGTCAACGGACACGAATACACGCTCGAAGCACAAGACCTCTACCTGTTGCCATGGAATAGAAGCATACAGTACCAACCCGACAGGGACGATCCTATGTTTACCGGCCACGTGCATTTGGTCCCGGACTACCGCCCGGGCAGTCGGTGGGTCCCTAACGTTCCTCACCAACCCAGCGACGAAGGCTACAACTCGCCCGACCGCTCCGACGTCGACTGGCCTGAACTTGAAGGAGTCGTTCACTTCAAAATCAACGCAGGCGACAACATCGCATTGCTCCTCGACTATACGATACGCAGCTTTCTTCGCAGCAAAGGCTCGAACGAATCTGAGGCGCGCCACCTCGGCAGTCTGCTCGTCGGGGAACTGTTGCGACTCAAAAACACCGACCACACGGCCGCTCAGCGCTACCCTGAAGAACTGCTACGCATGGTGGCCCACGTGGAGGCTCGCTACATGCGCTCCATAACTGTATCCGAATTAGCGGACATGATCGGCCGCAGCCGCTCGCACGTCCTTAAGCTCTTCCGCCACCACATGGGCATCTCCGCAAAGCATTACATTATCAACCGCCAACTGAAGCAGGCCTGTGAACTGCTCCTGAGCACCACCCGCTCTATCGCGGAAGTCGGCCAAGCCGTGGGCATCTCCGACCCCTACCACTTTTCAAAACTGTTTCGCAGGCACCTCAAGGTCTCGCCCAGCTCCTTTCGCACCAACCACGGCCCGATTAGCCAACCCTCCGAAACGCATAGCTAGCGCTTTTTTCGTTTGGATTGACACGAGCAATCGCGTTACAGGCACGCTTACACTGAGACTTGTGTGGTGGTTTGTGCGACAGGATAAACGAAAAATGCTCTAGCGACGGGATACGCCCCCATTAGGCAGGGCGATGCATTTGCTACTGCATTTTATCCAAAAATCCAGATTACAAGCTGTAACGCAGTCCCTACCTTGGGTCCATGAGTTCTTTACTCCCTGTACCCAACAAGGCCTTGTTAGCTGTAGCGATGGCCTCGATCGCATTCTCCTTGTCTGCGTCCGGCCAAGACCTAGGCGAGCGCGTAAAATACAACTTCAATCCAGAATGGAAGTTCATCAAGGCGGATGCTGGCGAAGCCCAACAAGTCAACTTCGACGATAGCCGATGGAGTACCGTGAGCGTCCCTCACACCTTCAACGACATCGATACCTTCGACGATATGAGCGAGGGCCGACACAATGGAGAGAGCAACCAGTGGCGCGGCACAGTCTGGTATCGCAAGCACTTCAGGCTGCCCAAGTCTGACGAGGGGAAGGCCGTCTTCATCGAGTTCGAGTCCGTCCGCCAGGTCGCTGACGTCTATATCAATGGAGTCCACCTCGGCCAAAACCGTACGGGCTTCCTGCCTTTCGGCTACGAGCTAACCGAGTATCTGAACTATGGAGACGAAAGCAACGTCATCGCCGTCAAAGCCAACAACGACCGCGGCGACCATTTCCGCAAGAACGATCCTCTTGTCTGGCACCATGAGCACTGGCACCCGAACCATGGCGGAATCTACCGCAACGTCTTCCTCCATGTCATGGATCCGCTGCACATCACTCTGCCCCTCTACGACAATCTAGAGACGGTCGGGACTTACGTCTTCACCGAGAACGTCAGCGAGACCAGCGCCGACGTCACCGTCGAAGCAGAGGTGATGAACAATCACGGCAAAAAGCAGTCCGTCACATTTATCGCCGAGATCATCGACGCGGACGGCAATGTCGTCGAGACGGTCACCGACCAGAAGAAGCTCGCGGCCAAAGCGAAGCATACTTTCTCCGTTTCCGGTTCGGTCGCCAATCCCAAGCGCTGGTATCCACGCCACCCCTACCTCTACAAAGTCGTCACCCAGCTGAAAGTGGACAACCAAATCGTGGACGGATACGAAACCCCTCTCGGTATCCGCAGCTTCGAGTTCAACAACGAAACCGGCTTCTGGATCAACGGCGAAAGCGACAAGCTCACCGGCTGGGGACAGAAGCCAACCAACTCCTGGGCCGGTCTCGGCGCAGCCCTTCCCGACTGGCTGCGCGACTTCACCTTCCGCCTGATGGACGAAGCCGGCGGCAACTTCATCCGCTGGGGACATTGCGCCGGATCGCCAGCCGAAGCGCATATGGCGGACAAGTACGGATTCGTTACCCTCATGCCCGGAATCTCCGGCGAATCCCAGGACGACGGCGAAACCTGGGACATCAGAATCGCCGGTTTCCGCGACACTGTCATCTACTACCGCAACCATCCGAGCATCTTCATTTGGGAAGGCGGCAACTGGGCCGAAAGCGCCAGCAACTACCAAGACATCCTCGACGTCATCGCGAAGTACGACCCGAACGGAAAACGCCTTATGGGCAATCGTCGTGCCGACGTGAAACTCGAATCCGAGGATTACGTCACCATCGAAATCGGCACCGAAGGCTGGGAACGCGAATACCCGCACCTCCCCCTCATCGAGAGCGAATACTGCCGCGACGAAGCGCCGCGCCGCGTCTGGGATCCGTATTCGCCAGACAATGACTTTTTCAACAACCCGAACCTCAAGCGCAACGTCTACAAGTTCGCCTCCGAACAATTCGCGGTCCGCCAAGCCGACCATTGGTGGAACAAGATGGGCAAGAAGACCTTTCACTCCGGGGGGGCTAACTGGATCTTCTCCGACGGGCCGCACGGCGGACGCAACCCGACCGAAAACACCCGAGCGAGCGGGGAAGTCGACGCCGTGCGCCTCCCCAAGGAAGCCTTCTACGCCCTGAAATCCATGTGGCGCCCCGAGCCACAGGTTCACATCGTAGGTCATTGGAACTACGACCAAGACACCGTCAAAGATATCTACGTCATCTCCAATTGCCCTTCCGTAAAACTCTACCTCAATGGCGAAGTGATCGGTTCCAACGACACGCCCGAAAATGCGTATGTGTTCCAGTTTACCGACATCGCATGGAAGCCAGGCACCCTCAAGGCGGAAGCATTCATAGACGGAAACCTGAGAGCCTCCCAATCCAAGGAAACCGCTGGCGCCCCCGCCGCTCTTCGCCTTACTTCCATCACAGGACCAAACGGTTGGCGAGCCGACGGTTCGGACGTGGCCTTGATCGACTTCGAAGTGATAGACTCGGAAGGTCGCCGCTGTCCCCTCGACCAAAGCAAGGTAGACTTCGCCGTGAAGGGTCCCGGGATCTGGCGTGGCGGCTACAACAGCGGCAAGGTCAACAGCACCAACAATCTATTCCTAGAAACCGAGGCTGGCATCAACCGCGTATCCATCCGTTCCCTACTTAAGCCAGGAACCGTCACCGTAACCGCTTCACGCGAAGGCCTACCAGACGCAACCATCGAGATTACCTCGCACCCTGTGGAAATCGTGGATGGCCTCACTACGGAGATGCCGCAGGTCTACCCGCAAAACCTCGGCGACCCCGAGCCGCTTCCGGCCTATACGCCACCCATGCCTGACCTGGCGCCAAACACAGAGATGACAAGCGAACTCTTCGCCCAATTCAGCTACACTGGCGACCACGAGGCCATCCTCCGCACCAACGCCTACTGGGGAAAGAAGGCCTGGACGGATTTAGAATACAACTACACCCGCATTCCATTTTACTTGCACGGAGCCGAATACATTCGCACCCCAAATGCCGACAGGGGTTATTGGGCCCGAGACCTCCTGCAATTCATTGCTGGCAAAGACATGATCATCTGGGTGGGACACGACGACCTCGTCGAGCGCCCAGAATTCCTCTCCGACTACCAAGACACCGGCGATGACATCGACCTCGGCGGAAGCACTCTCTCGCTCTTCAAGCGAGAAGTGAAAGCCGGCGAAAGCATTATCATGGCGGGCAACTCCGACAGCGACATCTCGGACGAAGCCCGCATGTACGTGGTGCTCGCCAAGGAACGCTAGAACTCCAGCACTCACTTCCAAGGGACGACTCTCGCAGTCGTCCCTTTGTTTCTTTCATCGCCGTCACCGAACTAACTGCCCCCAATGTAGGGCGAGAGACGACCTAATACCCTAAACAGTAGAAATGGGTTATCCCATGTCAGAATGGCTTCGAAGCCTCGTCTCTCCTTGAACCGCAACCCCGAAACGCTGGAATATTGCCATGCCTTCCATCCGAGCCGCCCTGCTCCTGAAACTTTGCTTCCTCGCCTCCCCCTTAGCTTTCGGAGGGATCACCCTTACTAGTGACTTCACCGATCCTGCAAACCGAAAGGGAGAGATCTACAACTTCTGGAACACGCACAACCGCCTGCCTCCCTACGAAAGCATCAACGTTCCGGCCTTTGGAATGGAAGGGTCATACGTCAATTGCGTACGCATGCTCGGCGGCTGGTCGAAAAAAGGCGAGCGCATGCTCGAATACGATTGCTACAAGTGGGACGGCGAAAAGTATGTCTACGACTGGGAACCGCTCATTCGTCGCATCGACGTCGTATTGAACTCTGGGATACAACTCAAGCAGATCGTCCTCGACAACCCGCCATGGGCCTTCCAGCGAGACATCACCTTCGTCGAAGAGCCTGACGGGGTGCACTACCTGGCTGAAGACAAGAACTCGACCTACGGCAACGCGGTCCCGCCCAACGACCCGCAGGCATGGCACGCCTTCATCAAGGCAGCCATCGCCAAGCTCGTCGAAACCTACGGCGAGGAACGAGTCGCCTCCTGGCGATTTCGGGTCGGCTCCGAAATCGACACCCGTCCCGGACATTGGATCGGAACCCGCCAACAGTTTTTCGATCACTACAAGAACACCATCGACGCCGTGCACTCGGTGCTTCCAGAGGCCAAAGTCGGAGCCCAATTTCGCGAGGCCAGCTTTACCGGCAAGAAATATACCGATTACACCGGCAACGTCGAGGGCTCCTACGCAGGGGCCTTCATCGAGTGGGCCAAAACTCACGGCATCCGTTACGACTTCATTGGCACCTCCTACTACCCCTTCTACGACAAGGAGGACAGCGTCGATATGGACATCGTGTACCGCGAGCAGATCGAACCGATCCAGCGGCACCCCGACTGGAATCCCGACGCCCTCTTCGAGATCCACGAATTCTGGGGACTCTCCCAGTACCGCGACGGCGAATTCGTCTGGCTCAGCAATTCCTACAACTCCTCGCTCTTCGCCAGCATCGCCAAGATGGTACTGGAAAATGACATCAAGCAAGTCCATCTCTGGGGCAACATTCGAGACGGCCTTGTTGAGCCCAACGTGCTCACCCAAAAAGCGCTCGCCTCCATGCTCGGCAAACATCGCTACGCCAATGAGAGCAAGGGCCCACCCGCCGTCGAAGGCAATAGGATCGACGGAATTTTCGCCGCTGATCTGGCTTCCGACAGCTACGACGCTTTGATTTTCAACTACAACACGATCTCCAACGAGTACCAAGAGGACGAGGCGGTCGAGACCGTGTTCGAAGTGGAATCGTCACCAAACGCTGAATACCGCTACCGCGTCGCGACCTACGGCAAAGACGAATGCGCCTTCCAGCAATTCGCGGTCGATTTTCCTCGGGCCACCCGATACGAATCTGACGGCGGCTGGATCAAAGACACTTATGATAAAAACGGCACTCCCTATATCATGCTCGTAAAGGAAGGCGTCGACACCTTCGTGGCCAACGCCCACCGCTATACCCACTTGAACGACCTGCAATGGTCCGAGTGGAAAACGGCAAGCCAGGAAGCCAGCGACACGGGAGAGACTTCGCTCATCCGCATTCAAACTCAGCTCCCTTCCTTCGCCTTCCAAAAGATCGAGCTGCAGCCTGCCCGATAGGCTTTGGAGTCTACCCCTCTTCAATGCTATGCCAGACAATCGAAAAGTAAACTGGGGCGTCCTCGCAAGCGGCGGCATTGCCCGCAAATTCGCCGCCAGCGCCAAGACGACACAAAACGCAGAACTCGTCGCGGTCGCCTCACGTACGCCGGGAAAGGCGAAGACCTTCGCTCTCGAGAACGGAGTGGGCAAGAGCTACGACAGCTACGAAGCGCTGCTCGACGATTCTACAATCGACGCCGTATACGTTGCCAACACCCATAACTTCCACCACCAGACTGTCCTGCTCGCTCTAAACTCGAGCAAGGCTGTGCTCTGCGAAAAGCCGCTTGCCATCAATGCCAAGCAGGCCGCAGAGATGATCGACGCAGCCCGCGCAAAAGGCGTTTTCCTCATGGAGGGGATGTGGACCCGCTTCCTGCCGGCGGTCGCGCAGATGCGGAGATGGATCGCGGGAGGCCTTATCGGCAAGCCGCGTCAGCTCTTTGCCAGCTTCGGAACAAACGTGCCGTTTGCCCCTGACCACCGGATGCTCAACCCAAAATTGGCCGGAGGAGCCTTGCTTGATTTGGGAATCTACCCGCTCGCCCTCGCGAGCATGGTGGCCGGAGGAAAACCTCCGACCCTTCAGCATAGCATCTGCGAAATCGGCGAAACTGGCGTCGACGTCGAAGACTCGCTATTGCTTTCCTACCCTTGCGGGCTCGTTGCCCATCTCTGCTGCGGCATCAAAAGCAAGTACACGAACAGCGCCACCCTTTGCGGCGAAACCGGAAGCATCACGCTACCGCCCCTTTTCATCGGAGCCCAATCCGTCACCCTGCAAACGGGCAACGAAACCATCACCAAAGAGTTCCCCTGCGAGTTCCTTCACGGGTTTCGCTACGAGATCGAAGCAGCGTCCGAATGTATCCTAAAAGGCCTTACAGAGTGCGATACGATTCCTCTGGACGAGACCCTAGAGCTCGCCCGCACGATGGATGCGTTTCGAGAGGAATGGGGACTCAGATACGACGGCGAATAAGCACGCACGATTTCCGCAAGCGTCGCCCCCGACGCTACACCGCACAGAAAGCAAACTTACTTCAGGTGAGTGACTACGCCTGAACGAGACACCAAACCTACTCTCCAATGAGCATCCTCCCCCGAATCGTTCTACTCTTCTCAATTCTCGCTCTTTCTACCAGCTATGCAGCCGCTCAAGCAGATGACGACGACATGCTCCTGATTGAAATAGAAGGCTTCGAGGTTTTCTCCAATAACATGAGGATCATCGATGGATTGAGCGGAAAGGAGTACACTGGCGATCATCCCGTAATCCTCGGGTTTCGCCGGGAGTTCGATACAATTCTCACCAAATACCACAATAAGCTGCTGGTGGACGAAGCGAAACGGCTGAAAGAGAGAGCCGAGGTGATAAAGCCTTTCTCCGAAGAACTAGCCGCCCTTTCTAGCTACTTTGGAATCGAGGATTTTAAGATAACGGGCCCACACCTGACACGAGAACTATCGATCTTCAAACGCATGGCCCAGGACCCGTTTTTCAATATAGAAGAGCTGGTCGTCTGGGACCTTCATTCCCTCCAAAACAATCCTACGAATATTCCGGCCAACAAGTACGCCAAGAACATCCGCTTCAACCAAGAAACCGGAGAATGGGAACGCCGCGTCATCACGAAATGGGAGGTCTCGTGGGTCAGTCCAGACCGACATCGGCGTCAAATCTACAAGTTTAAGGAACAAGGCCTGAACCTGGAAACCCAAAGAGGGTTCCACTTCAGCGCGGGACTGCGCGCCGACGTTCCTTCCACCGCTTTTCAAGAGGTAAAACTGCAGTATCCAATTTTCTACAACACGGGCGAACCGGTCGACGCGCAGATTCGAAAGCTTAAAGAAAACTTTCTGCTCAACCTGATCTACATCTACGATCCCTACAGTTGGGTCCTTCGCGGCAACGTACGATTCCGCAGAGGCTTTCACAGGCAGCTGCATAGCCACATCAAAACCCAATCCTTACCCATCAAGGATCGCGACTGGTTTGATCGAGTCCTCGCTCACTTTCTTCACGACCTCGCAACCATTCGTTTCTGGGGCGTAGACGAAATCTACGACCTGCAGATTCTTTCCGAAGACAAAACGAACAAACACCAGCTCGGAACTGGACTAGACCTTCTAAACTGGAACAAAGCCGACAAGCGCGAAATCGATTTCGATCCAGAGGAACCACAAACGGTTCCCCACATCAGCTTCGACAATCCACATCGAGCCCGTTACGTTTTGCTTGATGCGTATCGACGCTATGGAGACACGTTTCTCGACGCGCTTGTGTCACGCTTCCACGCGATCGAAGGGCGAACGAGCGGAAAGCAGCTCGTGAGAGATGCGATCGAAGATGCCTCAGGCGTCTCCGCAGATAAATACATTCCCGCCGCCATCAAGGCGCAACGCTCCGAACTCAAACGCTTCCTACGAAACTGAACCCCTATCACATGCCCCCAAAACGCTGCTTCACACTCCTGGCTATTCTCATATTCTGTAAAATCGCCCTTGCCCAAACAAACATCGCCCCCACCTCCCCCGTGCCCGACCCCATCGATCTCGCCTGGCTTCCAAAAGCCAACCATGAAAGCCCTACACAGTCGCTCAACTGGATCCATAGGCAGGCACCTGGATTTCTGGACAGAGCTCCGGATCTCCGAAAACAGGCCCCGCTTTCCGGAGAATGGCAATTCCTGCCGCTGACTGCAAACGCCGCCGGTATGCGAGTGGACCTTCCGCATGAGTTTCCCTCGAAGAGGGACTACCAGTGCGCTTGGTACGCCACCCGATTTGAACTAGAAGCGCTGCCTCAGGATCGCTTGTTCATTCTGCTCAACCGCATCGATCTGCTCGGTGTCGTATTTCTCAACGGACAGAGGATTGGCCAGCATGCTGGTTCTTACACGCCCTTCGAATTCGAAATCACCGATGCCGTTGTTCGTGGCAGCAACACCTTGGCGATCTTCGTGCAAGACCGCAGCGCGGCGGTCGATGGCGACAAGGCCTATCATCAGCTAGGTCCAGCGTGGTTGGATTCCGAATACAGCCAGGGACGTGCCGACAAGGTTCTGCCGGGTGGATTCGATGACGTTCCGGTCTTGGAGCTCCGTTCTGAACGCTATTTTCGGGATATCTTTGTCAAGACGTCGACTCGCCAACAAGAGATGGAGATAGAGGTCGAGTTCACCCCCGCTCCCGCTCCCTCTCGCTCGCCGGCGGCAACCCTTTCCTTCGAGGTTCTCGACTGGAGCAGTGGACGAAGAGTCGACTTGGAGATTCCAAGCCATAGGATCGACAACGCAGAGACGACCCACCACAAGATCCGTGTCCCTTGGCAGGATCCAAAACTCTGGAGCCCAAACAATCCACACCTCTACGTTCTGCGCGCCGTCCTCGAAACAGATCAAGGTAAGGATATCCTGGATACCCGCTTCGGCTTTCGAGAATTTTGGATAGAGGGAACGTCCTTCTTGCTCAATGGCATTCCCACGCGCCTACGGGGCGAATCGATCTACCGCGACTTTCACCTGGCCGACGAAAGCCACACCGAAATTTTCAAGCGCTACAAGGAAATGTTCGGGTCCAACGCTTGCCGAATCCACGCCTACATGCCTCACGGAGACATCATTCGAGCTGCCGACGAAGCTGGCGTGCTACTCATCAACCAATCGGCCATCTGGTCCGTCAACGTCATGTTCTACAAGCGTGGCGGACAGCGCTTTCTCAACAATACGAAAAAAGAATTCGAGGAATGGGCGCGGCGCGACCGCAACAGCCCCTCTGTGGTCATTTGGGACGTGGAGAACGAGATGCTCCGCTACAACCACGAGCTGCACCTTCCTTGGGTCAGCCAACTCCCCGATTTTATAAAGCCCTTCGACGACACGCGTCCGATCAACTTCTCCGGAGGGGGCTGGTTCGACCCCGATCAGGACATGGTGTCCCTGCACATGCAGGAACACTACACCCGCATCATGCGCGATTGGAAAGCCAAAGGCGACCAACCCCTCCTCATGGGAGAATTCTGGGTGGGCGGGCGAATGGAGCAACGCATTCCGACCTCTCCCGAGTTCGCCTCCACACGCGAGCGATATCTCGCAGAGGGAGAAATCTACCGCGAGCGCATCCTGGAAATGCGGGAGATCGGCGTATCGGGAGTGATGCCCTTCCGGCTCTCCCTGCTCGCTTTCGACCGCGCAGCCACAGACCGCAATGGCAAAACGCCCCTGCGACCTGCGGCAACCTACGCACCCATCAAGCAAGCTCTGCAAGCGGAGACTGTATTCGTCTGGCCAAGACAAAAATACACATCAGCGAATGCCCCGCTACAGAGGGAAATCGTAGTCTGCAACGATGGAGAAATTGCGAAACGCTACACCCTGCGCTACGGTTGGGAGGATGCCCCCCTCAAAGAAGTCCACCTGCGACTACAACCTGCCGAGCAAGGGCGTATCCCAGTGAAGCTGCCTGCCCCCTCAGGCGAGCAAACGCTCATTGCGCACTTGAACAGCGAGCACGAATCCATTGCCAATGACCGGCTCTCCATCGTCCCCATCGAGCACTCCGGCTTCTCTATCGATACAGTCATTCAAATCTACCGAGATACGGATCTCTCCCATACCTTGGAAGCCGTCGGTCTCGAAACTCGTTCCACCGAGGCGATCCCCTCTCCGGATCAAGCTCCAGACCTGATCTGGATCATACCAGACGGAGCCAACAATCGAGAGCTCAACACGCATAGAGACAAGATTCTCGATTTCCTAAACGCAGGGGGTACCCTTCTTTGCCTTAAGCAGAACCAAGCACCGCTTTGGTTCCCCATCAAATTCCAATTCTGGTCCGCTATCCAGACCTCCCCGCATACCTACGCTGCCATGGGCTGGGAGGGGCTGCACAAGGACCTGTTCTACTCCAAGAACGCTCCCATCCTCATGCAGGAACATCCTATCTTTACGGGAATCGAAAACGACAACCTGCACCTTTGGGACCCAGTCGACGGACGCGTCAGCGACGACGTTTTCGCCCGCCCCTCAAGCGTAAACAAATACGAATCAGGAAACTGGATACCCTTGGCTAGCGGCACCCGACGCGAACACGTGAGCATTGCGGAACTCTCCTACGGCAAAGGCACGCTACTTTCCAGCCAGCTCAACCTCACTGAGAACCTCGATAACCCGCAGGCCAATCGGCTTCTCGGCAACATGCTTCGCTACCTTTCCGCTAAGACACCCCAAAAACGGATTCGAAAGGTCGCCCTTCGGGGCGCGCTATCGCCTACCGAACTATCGCAGCAACTTAACGTACCCATAGACACACTACAGGGCGCGTTCGCATCGCATCAAGACCTAATGATCGCCTTAAACGGAAGCGACCTGGAAGAAGCAAAGCAATGGGCTGCTGCCGGCGGGACCGTTTTCATAGCCTCAGGCCCGCTTGCCTCCCAGCTTTCCGGAGTGGAGTTCGATAGCGCGCAGGCCGAGCCCTACCTTGCTACCAAGGTGGGAGCGCACCCGCTGCTGGGCGGGGTTTCTTCTGCCCTTTTTCTCAGCGATTCTCGGGTGGGCGTTTCGGGCCATTTTACGCGTCTGCCCGACAAAGCCCGCGTCCTCCTGCAAGGGTTTACAGGAAAGGCCTTTTGGAGATTCGAAGACGCCGGCCCCATCTTGTTCAGCTTTCCCCACGGAAAAGGTGAAATCCTCGCCTCCAGCCTGCAATTTGGCCCGCAACTGAAGGCGTCCGAACGCGAAATGCTTTCGCTGGTTCTTACCCACTACGGCACACCGATCGAGAACGCAAAGAGCGGGCTCGACCACGTTGTCATAAAGAAGACGGTTCCCATCACAGTAGACGGCGTGCTCAACGAATGGCTGGAAGACATGGAGGATCGCTTCGTCACGCCCTACCTGCACGCCCACCCGATTTACCTCACTTCCGAAAGCATCGTAGAAGGACCGCCCGAGTTCGACCTCAACCTTTCCGCCATCAATTATCTGCTTTGGAACGAAGAGGCTCTCCACATCGCCGGCGTCGTATTTGGAGAAGAACGCACCTTTGAAACGGGCATCGAGTACGGACGCCCCAAGACCTTCGAGCAGGAAATCCGCTACGGAAACGACATCATAAAGCTGTCCGTCGAGCACGATCGAACGACCGCTAGCGTCAACGGAAAGCCTTTATCGCTGGACCTGCTGGCCACCTCCACAGCCGAATCCAAAGACCTCACCGATGCGACTCGGCTGCAATTCAGCTATATCCTAGCAAGCGGTAAAATCGCTTCCGTCGACAATCTGACCGGCAATACCTTCGAGATCAAAGTCCCTTGGGACCTGCTTAAAACCGAGGCAACAGATAAGCAAGTGAGGGCGCTGTTCACCCTCTTCGCCCGCGGTTCCAAAATCCAGATGCCACCCAATGCGTCGGCGGCAAGCCCCAAAACATGGCTTCAGACTCGCCTCGGAAAAGGCAAGTGAGTTCAGTGCCGAGACACGTAGCCAGAGGGGTTCCGCCACAAGCGGAGGGTTGAATCAGAAGTTCCGCGCGCACATCGATCGCCCGGAGGAGTGCCCCACCCTACGAGCGATTGCCCATTGGTTGGCGACGTGGATCGCCTCTTGGCTTTGAAACTTGTTAGGTAAATCTTAAAACACGCAGGGCGCCGCGCTTGTTATAGCGCAAGGATGATAATTCTCTGCAGGAAGACACAAGCACCGCACCCCACTGCTCTGATCTGACAAAGTAGAAATAAGATCCGAAGGGATTACGCTCATCACTCACGGTCCAGGCTCTTTAAGGCTTTTCGAAAAAGCTCGTATCTCCTGTTTGTCGAACAATAAAAAAAGGTCCTGCCACTAAAAAGCAGCAGGACCAGATGTTTGTTCCAGATATGACCTGGAACCCTTTGAGGTAACAATTCAGGTTCTGGAGACTAGAACCTAAAGGTGTTCGTCCACTGGAGGAAGCTTTCACGACCTGCCCGATAAGCAGCCGGCATCCCGTCAGGATTGACGGCGCTGAGCACGATGTCGTCGTCACCCACGAGATTGTTGATCTGTAGGCGAGTAATCCAGGTCACGCTGTCATCCAAGATCTTCTTACGATAGCTAGCGTTGAGCCCTACGTTTAGCGTAGCATCCGTATAGAATGGATTCTCCAAATCGGAAGCTGGCCCATTTTCCGTCTGGATGATTGGGTAACCCACAGCGTTACCTTCACGCCAACGGGCGTTGGCGCCAATCGACATCCCCTTGAACCGTCCGTCTTTGAAGCTATAGTTCGTCACCAGGTTTGCTGCGTATTCGGATTGCCCTACATTGATACGGCCTTCACCCGCTGCAGCAGTATTTTGCGCCGCCACGATACGATTCGTATACTCGTCGATCATGTACTTTTGCACGGAACGATCTTGGAAACGAATACCTGGCTCTGAGCGAACGAGAGTACCATCCGCTTCATACAAGGACCAAGGCTTCCAAGTCTTATCCCAAATCTGGATACGAGCATCGACGTATTCATTGAAGCCAGGACCAATGTTGTCCTGGATGGTCTGCACCTTAGTCGCGTTGAATGCGATTCTCCAATTCTTGGTCGGATTATAGGTAAGCTCTAGTTCATAGCCAGTGGCGTCGACGTCGACCGTATCGTCCGAGTTCGCGGGGGCGAAGTAGCGGGCTTCCGTCGGCTCGCTAAGCTTGTTCGGAGCATCAGGATCGTACCAGGCATAACGGAAGTAGTCTTCCATTTCCTGCTGGCTGAGTCGCACGCCTTCAAGCTCCATGTATCTACCGTTGTCGTAATCGCGGATACGGTTGTTACGAAAGTTACGAATGGTCGCCCAAGCGAAGCGCTCGTAGGTGTTGACTCCGAAACGAGCCGTATTGGCGAGCGTACCGCGACCGGAAACGTTTTTCTGCGACGATTCGAAACGGTTCAGCTTGACCTCCAGTTTGTTCTCGAAGAGGCGCATCACAATACCAATGTCCTCGCCTACGCCGGAGGGATTTGGGATTGGGTCAAGCGTTGGATAGACACGAAGGGCTCCTACCTCGAAGTTGTCCGACTCATTGTAATGCAGGGATAGCCAGTCGAAGGCATGGAATACGATACCTTTGGTGCTGGTTGAACCGGTTTGCGATGCATCTGGGTCCATGTCACGTGCAAGCGCTTCGCGTTCGTGAATGGCAGGTCCCCAGACATCAGGATTGCTGGGGTCGACCAAGTCGGTAAGTTCGTCACGGTCTTGGTTCGCTGACTTCGAGGTCACGGTGTCCTCACGGAAGCCGAGAGTCGTTACGATCTTGTTGTTCCACAGATACCCTTGCCAGGTAATGCCTTCACCTTCGACGTCGAGCGAATTCCAAGAGGCGCGACTGTAGGTCGTCTCTGTAGGCGTTGGGCTCGAGTATCCCCAAACCAGTGGATCGTTTATAGTGGCCCCATTTTCAGGTCGGTAGACAGAGATTGGAGTGCTCGGATCGATGTCTTGTGTCGTGTAGGTAGTGTAGTTGGGAAATTCCTGGTCGGCCGTAAAGGGGTCGCCTAAATACCAGTTCTGAAAAACCCAGCTCCCGTAAATCGAGCGGTTTAGGCCGAAGGTCAATGCGTCATCCGAATTGAACGAGCTAGGGCTAGCGCCAAAATTGGTGTCCGTTGCAGAGCTATCAAAGAGCGAACCGGAGAAAACGTGCCTTCCCAAGAATCCTAGCTTATCGCTAACGTCTCTGAAATCGAGATCATAGGCAGCCGAAAAACGATACGCTTCACGATCGTCTTCCCTCTCGCTCTTACCGCCGCGACCCGAAATGTAGGGTCGGAGGTAACCAGGGTTTGCCGTGACACCATCAAGCAAGACGGGATTAAGATCGATCGATACGGCACGATCCGCACCGTTGAAACGAGAAACATTTACGTTCGTCGTGTTGTCCTTGAATCCTGAAACCTCGAAGTGGAAGTCCTCCGTCACTTTCTGAGTCCAACTCACATGATGCGTCTCGCTCTCCCGGTTCTGGCTGTTGCCCGGAAGGGCCGCAAGGTTGATATCGTAGATCGGGAAGATGCGTGGATCGGTTACGCTGGTGTTGATGAAGTTATCGACTTGGTCGAAAGCACTGCGGCTTCGCGCCAAAACGAGCCGCGTATCATCTTCCACCAGGTTGATATTCCTATAGTTCCCGTTCTCATCGAGATCACGGAACCCTACCGCGCCCTTGGTAGTGATGAAGGGAACCGTAGGGTCTTCGCTACCTGGCAGGAAGAACTGGATGTTGGTGAACGGGAACGGGCTGTTTATTTCCTCAACCCCTCCGTTCAACGTTTCCGGAGACGCAGGATTGGCGCTGCCCGAAGGACCGCCTGGGAAATTCGTCGCCGGGAAAACGCCTTGGTTCGCAGGATCGCGTATGTCCCAAATAGGACGTCCTTGAGCCACCCAGTGCGAGATATTGTCGATCGGCAACGAATAGTTCGGACGACGAGCATCGTTGTCCGTCATCTCGAAGTTGTAGCGCAGGCTGGTACCATTGAACGGCTTCGCCAACAGTGAGACGGTCAAGCGATCATCCTTATCGAAGGAAGTATCGTATTGGCTCTTGGTGTTTTCATCCAACTTCATCAAGCGGATGGCGAACGTTTCACCAATCGCTCTATTAAAATCGAATGCCGCCCGGCGGGTTCCGAAGCTGTCAACCTTGAGCGATATCTCGTTGATATCCTTACCGGTCGTTGCCTTCTTTGTAGTGTAATTAATGATACCTGCTGGACTGCCGAGACCGAAGAGAATCGAATTCGGACCGCGTACGAGAGCAATTCGATCAACGTTGTAGCGATCAAGGTTGCCATTCCCTGACTCGAAGAAGTCACGCGTCAAGCTCGCCCTCGCAAGTCCACGCACGCGGTTGTTGCCCGGTTGGGTATTGACGCTGCTATCCTGCAGCTCGCCGGAGCTTCCTCTTTCCGAGGTATCGGTTACTAGTGCTGTCTCGACACCCGCAACATAAGCGAACGCTGTTTCGATGTCCGAAGCGCCTACGTCATCCAAGAATTCGGACGTGAGAACGGAAACGGAGGCGGCTACGTCCTTCAGTTCGGTGTTGAGACGGGAACCTGCTAGAGTCGAGTTGGCACGGTATCCAACGTCATCGCTGCTCGACACCTCGAAAGGTGACAGTTCGAAGACTTCTTCTTCGGAGTCAGAGTCTTGGGCGTAAGCGTACCCGCCTGCCAAGACAGCGACCAGTACGAGCGAAGATCCTCGCTCAATTGTTTTAGGTATAATCATAGATGTGTGGTTTGTTTGATAGAATCAACTGTCGCTCGTTTGTACCAACGACAGCGGGATTGTGTCCTAACAGCCGTCTCTGTGGGGAAACAAACTGGCGCCCTCCCCCACCGCATCTCCAAAGTGAGCCTACAGCGACCCGTATACGTACGCCTGCAGCAACGCACTAAACAGGTAGTCTGTGGGGTATGCATCGGTAAGATGCGTTGGGTAAATAACGGGAGAGAGTTTACCTTAATTCATACGTATCTAACAATGTACGGTATCCTTTTTATTTGTTCTTTTGAATCCATATAACACAAAATCGCCCCCAAACATACATGCTATTCCTCTCCGCACATTTTCGCATTCCCCCTATTCTGTCGCCGCTCATCTTGAGCTCCCGCTGTCTCGAGCCTTGTTCAAGGGCATAAATCGATGCATTTTTGCATTATACAAATGCATTTTCAGAACAAACTCACTCCCTTCGGAGGCTCGACAAGACTTGACACAGGCGATCGACAATTCGCGGACCTTCGATCCCGTTACGGAAGCTAGGCTGAGCCAGGAATGGTAGGCCCTCCATTCAACCGAAAACCCAGCTGCTAACAGCAGACGCTAGCCCCACGCGCAACGTTGGACAAAGCAAAAAAAAACGGGCGCCTGCGAAAACGCCCGCATCCTAAAACGTGTAATATGACTCTAATGTGATCGCCTCGTCGCACCTCTACTTGGCCTTGGCAACTTAAGGATCCATTCGCAACCCTGTCGCAACGTCATGTTCCGTAAGGCAAGAGATCGATTCTCCTACAAGTTTTCTTCCTTCTCTTCCAAATTGTAGAGCCTCAGGACGAGAGAAGCTGCGATCGCAAGCGCGATGGTGCCCATGCTGAAGACCCAACGCATCTTGTCGAACGTCCCCGGAGCCTGGTCAATCCCTGACTCGTGCACCCAACCAGAGAACTTCAAAACGTACCCGGACCCCACTGACGTAAGCGAAAGGGCCAGTTTCGTCACCCAGGCTAGACTGGCAGCGTACATGCCCTGGCGAGAGGTACCGTTCTTCTCCTCGTCGTATGCAGCAACATCGGCCATCAGGGAGGGCGCGAGCACGATCACCGCTACCAGACCGGGAGCCAGGAAAAAGTTTGGCACGATCACCCACCAGTCCGCGTTGGGCACGTACACGAAAAGCTTGACTATACCGCCCACCACGATGGAAGCCGTACAAAATTCGAAGGCCCGCCGCTTGCCGATCCTCTTCGCGAAAGCAGCCATCAACGGTATGCACAGGATCCCCACGACGTGAAACGTGGTCCCTCCGATGCCCTTGAAAAATCCCATTTTGGCCTCATCCCCGCCAAAGACGTTATAGACCATCAAAAAGAAACCGAGCGTATCGACTAAGAGGATACTCGAGAAGATCAGTACCGTGGCGATGGCGAGCACGAGGAAATTCCTGTCCCTCAACGTCAAGCTCCAACTCTTCATAAGCGGAACCCGCTCGACCGTCTGTGCCGGATGATCCTTTTCCTTGATAAACAGGGCCGGCAGCAATCCCGTCACCACAATGATCAAGCCCACCATGGCTCCCACAACCTTGGCCCCCATCAGGGTTCCGGTGAAAATGGAGAGCGTCACGAGATAGTACATCCACTGCACCCCTACCCCCGAGAGCTTGTGGAAAAACGAGCGCCATGCCATCCAAGCGGTTCGCTCATGCTTCGACGACGCGGTCTCCATACCCAGCGCCACGTACGGCACCGCGAAACTGGTAGTCCCCACCGTTGAAACCAAGAGGGCCGAGAGAAGCCAATAAAACTGGAAGTCAGTCGAAGCAGCCTCTGGCGTCCACCAGATCCCAGCCACGCAAAGGCCACTGAAGAGGGCTCCAAAGGCGATAAACGGCCGACGACGTCCAAAGCGCCCCTTCCAGTTGTCGGAAATCGAGCCCATAAGCGGATCGGTGAAGGCATCCAACAGGCGCGGGATCGCCATCGCCCAGCCGACGAGTACCGGATCGACGCCGAGAGCGATCGCAAAAACGGGGTTCACCAACTGGGCAACCGCGTTCACCGAGATGTTCTCCGCAAAGCCGCCCGGCCCGTAGAACTTCTTCATTCTCGATTCATTGCTCGGCGTTTCCGCGGCTTTCGCTTCCGTATCTTTTGTCGCTTGCATTAGTTAATAAGGAGATGCCGGGCAACTGATCCGCGTATGGGACCAAATGGGGCAATTGGGGATGACAGCGGATCCGCAAGGTGAACGACAGAGCCGCAAATCATCAAAGCTATGGGTGAAGAATTAGAAACACCAATGAAGAGGTAAGGAATTCTTTGTCCTTTTGCATCTTATCTAATCTCCGTTCACACTACTTCGAAGCGCCCCTCCAGCCGCACGTCGCGACTCGAACCTCCTACTTCGAGCTCGAACGCACCCGCTTCGACGCCGGAAACGCCACCTCGCCCAGTGAAGGACATGTCTTTTTCCGGACTCAGGGCAAAGTTCAACTGACGTTCCTCGCCCGCCTTTAGCTTCACTTTCTGGAATGCCACCAAAAGCTTGTCCGGTCGTACCACCGAGGCGTATTTGTCGCGCAAATACACTTGCACAACCTCCGCACCGTCAAAGGCGCTCACGTTCTTAACCTTGAGAGAGAAACAGAGCGATTCCTCGCGAGAAATTTCAGCCGCCTGCAAACGAAGGTCGGCATATTCGAAACGAGCGTAGCTTAGGCCGAAGCCAAAGGGATAAAGCGGTCCCGGCTCCTCGTCCAAATAATCCTTGTAGAAGGAAATGCGCTTCTGCGAATAGTAGACTGGCAGCTGCCCCACCGAACGCGGTATCGTCAGCGGCAAACGACCACTGGGACTTTCCTCGCCAAATACCACTTTTGCCAAAGCCGCTCCATTCGCCTGACCTAGGTAAAAAGTGTTCAGGATCGCAACCGGCAAGCGCTCGATTTCAGGGATCGAATAGGGGCGCCCCCCTTGCAGGACAACGACCGTAGGGGTTCCGGTCGCTACCACCCGCCGCACGAGCTCCAGCTGATTCCCCAGCAAACCGAGCGTCGCCCGGTCCCCCTTGATGCCATCCACGTAAAAGGCCTCCCGACTGGTTTCGGTGGTCCCCCCCACGCAAACCACGGCGACATCGGAACTTGCGGCAATATTCACCGCCTCGCTTATGCTATCCTCTTCCGCTTCCATGCTCGCTTGATGCAGGGTCGACTGCGCGCCATCCCAGCCGACCTCGGCTATGGAACAACCTTTGCAGTGGCGAACCTCCAGCCGATCGCCCGCCACCGCGCGGACTCCGTCCAAGAAGCTGGATATCCCAGTCCGGCCCACAGTGTAGTTGCCGACTTGCTTCGAGTCCGCATTCGGCCCCAAGACCGCAATCGACTTCAGCTCCTCACGCTGCAAGGGCAAAATGCCTCCATCGTTTTTCAGCATTACGATCGACTCCGTTGCGATTCGCTCCGCAACCTCTTGGTTCGCTTTGCAGTCTACCACCTCGAGAGCTCTCGTTTCATCAACAAAAGGGTTTTCAAACAAGCCAAGCTTGAATTTCAGTCGCAGCACTCGCCTGACGCTCACGTCAAGGTGTTCCTCCAAATGCGGACGCTCCTGAATCACTTTCAGCAAATGCTGGTACCCTTGCGCCACCGGAAGGTCTACATCCATCCCAGCGCTGAGAGCCATTTCACAGGCGTCCTCCACCGTCTCGGCCACCCGCTGAAAAAACTCCAATCGCGGCACGTCATTGTAGTCAGAAACCACATACCCTTGAAATCCCCATTCCTCACGCAACAAGTCCGTCAGCAAGGCCCGGTTTCCATGGGCAGGCACCCCATCGACCTCGCAGTGCGAGGCCATCATGCCCAGAGCATTGGCTTCTTGCACAACGGCTTTGAACGGGGGCAACACTTCATCGCGCAATGTCCGGCTATCGATAGGAGTCGCTGCGAAATTTCGCCCTCCTACCACCTGTCCATAGCCGGCAAAATGCTTAGGAGCCGAGATGATATGATCCGCATCCACATTGCCACTACGCCCACCTTGCAATCCTGCGACCGCTGCCAACCCCATTTGCGAAACAAGATGGGTGTCTTCACCAAAGGTCTCTTCAATACGGCCCCAACGCGGATCGCGACCGAGATCGAGTACAGGCGTATGCGCTTCATGGGCGCCTCGGGCCCGGGCCTCCCGGCCTGCGACATCAAACGCCTCCTGCACCAGCTCAGGATTCCAGCTGGACGCCATGGCAAGCGGAACGGGTAGGATAGTCGATTCCCTGCCCGCGTGTCCGTGAGCGCACTCGCTTCCAACCAGAGCGGGAATGCCAAGTCGCGTTTCTTCGAGTAGCTGGCGCTGCAAGTCGTTGACCTCTCGCACGCTCTCCTGGGGGGATCTGGGATCGAAGGTATTCTCGATTTGGCCAATCCCTTGCGAAATTCCGTCACGTACCGCTTTCACGATGCCCGCGAGTCCCTCTTCAGCTGCGGTCGAGTCTCGCAAGCTTACCGCCTGAACCTGGGCAACCTTTTCTTCCAGCGTCATGCGTGACATTAAGTCCTCTACTCGAGCTTCGACCGAAGCGCTCGCATCGCGGTACAATGGTAATTGATTATTCATTAACTGAAATGTCTGTATTCAAATTCTTGATTCTGCCAAAGTGCCGTCCGCTTCTATCCTAAAACGGATCTGACCCGACAATAAGCTAAAGTGGACGCGTCCCGATTCCAGCCTTACATTTTCGATACATTGCGAATCCGTAATCTTCGCCCCCCCGGAGCTGATGGCTGCGACCGACTCAGCGGGCAACGAAACACTCGCAGAAGTGTTGGCTGGGATACTGATTTCGACATCGACTCGGTCGACCTCCCTGCTCCACGCCGAAACAATTTCTCCGTAGGGAGTTTGCAAGGTCGCTGCGGCATACTTGAGCCCACCCCCCATTTCTGGTTCGATGCGGAAGCGTTTCCATCCGGGGAACTCCGGGTTTGGCTTGATACCCGCAATCGTATCGTAAAACCAACCCACCACAGATCCGTAGGCATAGTGATTGAAGGAATTCATCCCCATTGGATGGAAGCCCTTCTCTGGAGTCCAGCTATCCCAGCGCTCCCAAATTGTCGTCGCTCCATTCTTAACGCTGTATAGCCAACCTGGATACGTTTCTTGCAAGACCACCCTGTAGGCGAGGTCCGACCGACCGCACTTGCTGAGTACCGGAGCTATTAAGGGCGTGCCAATGAATCCTGTAGACAGATGGTCTTCCTTGGCCCTCAGCGCCGACACAAGATGCTCGATCATCGCTTCACGCTTTTCGTCCTGCACCAGATCAAAGCCTAAGGCTAATAGGTAAGCGGTCTGTTCATCGCTCACGACTTTTCCATCTTCCGCAATGTACTCGCGCTGGAACGCAGCTTTGATTTCGGGTAACAGCTCTTCGTACTCGCGAACCTTGTCCGCGCGCCCAAGTTCCTTAGCCATCCAAATCGCGATCTGAGTGGAGTATGCGTAGTAAGCTGTTGCGATCAATCGGTAAGGCGTGGGAGCCTCCCCTTGAGGGTGCCAAGGAGCCAACCAATCCCCCCAGCCCTCCTTGCTGACGCGGATACCGTCGGGAGCGGATTCGCGCATGAGGTCAACCCAATCGCATACCGATTCGAAATTCTCCTCCAACAACGCTCGGTCTCCCGTATGAAGCCAAACGGTCCAAGGTACGATAGCTCCTGCATCCGCCCAGCCGGCAGCTCCATGGGAAAATCCGGTGAAAGGAGCAACACTTGCAAAACCGCCGTCCGGTCCGTCCTCGAAGCTGTCTCGCACCGCAGCTAACCACTGCCGGTAAAACGCTCCGGCATCCATGTTATACAGCGCGGTATGGCAGAAGACTTGGGCATCGCCAGTCCAACCCAGTCGCTCATCGCGTTGCGGGCAATCCGTAGGCAATTCCAAAAAATTCCCCTTTTGCCCCCACAGGGTGTTGGAATAAAGCTTGTTCAGAAGCCGGTTTGAACACTCAAACGTCCCAGTACGCTTCAAGTCGGTGTGTACCACGATCCCCAGTACAGAATGCTCTTGCGTATCTTCCACTCCACTCAGTTCCACGTACCGAAATCCGAAAAAGGTGAAGCTCGGCTCCCATGCCTCCGCCTCAGGAGCTCCCTTGGCAATATAAGAAGCGCTCGCCTTCGCCGTGCGTAAGTTCGCCGTGTGCAGCTCCCCGTCCGACTCCAGCATCTCGCCGAAGCGAAGCGAGATTTCCTGGCCGGCCTTCGCCTTCACAATCAAGCGCACCCAACCGACCATGTTTTGTCCAAAGTCATACAGGTAAGCACCCGCTTTCGTCTTCCGAACCTCCATGGGCTGCAAGGTTTCGATCGGCCTTACCGGGGGCGAATGCCTCGGAACCATCGGTATGCCGGGCGAACTTTCTACCACAGCGGGGAAGCCTTCTCTGCACCGCCGCCCGGGTTCGCACCAAGCAGGATCATGCAAGCGGGCGTCGAAGGTCTCTCCAAAATAGATCCCATTCGCTCGGATGGGCCCCTGACACCCCTCCCAGCTTTCGTCCGTCACCAAATTTACAATACTTCCATCTTCCGCTAGAATCTCGACCCACGCCGAAACCTTGGGGGTCGGATCGTATTGGTGATCCAAAAACAGAGTCCCGCTGTACCAGCCGTCCCCCAACACAAGACCGATCACGTTTTCACCGGCTTTCAAGGTATCCGAAATATCGTAACTCGTATAAAAAACGCGTTTGCGATAGTCGGGCCACCCCGGAGAGAAACAGTCGTCGCTGACGCGGTCACCGTTGAGCCAAGGCTGAACGACTCCCAAAGCGGATACGTAGAGCGTCGCTCGCATGGCTTTTTGCGGAAGCTGGAACGACTTCTTGAAATACCGAGCTGGAGGCGCCTCACCGAGCTCGACCTTTCTCCCGTCACTTATCCATTGGGCGGGCCAAGGCTCCCCCATCAAGCTGGTCTCGAATGAAGCCAGCTCGCTCCACTCAGAGACTTCGCCACGCTCGTTCCAAATCCTAAGCTGCCATTGGTAGGCTCGCCTCGGCTTCGCGCAAAAACCATCCACCTGAACCCATTGCGACTTGTCAGATTCAACCTTCCCAGAGTCGTGCAAGATCTCGCCGCCAGCCCCACTGGAGAAGACCCTCAGCTGATAAGCGCCTTGGGAGGCACCGCGACGGACGCTCACAATCTTCCAAGAAAATCGAGGCCTCTCGGAGTCAATCAAGCGCGGCGACTCCAGCCCTTCGCAACGAAGGCTCGAAACAGTATCTGCGCTCTCTGGAACTTTGTTCAGTGTAGCCATGGGAAGGGTATCAAAAAAAGCCGCACGCCCGCGATGACCGCGAGCGTGCGGCAAGAATTTTAACCTAAGACGAGCCCTGCAGACAATAGACACTCATCGCTTCTTTTGTGCATTTGCGGAAAGAGAGGTCGTAACCCGCAAATCGTCCTGTCCGTAAAACGACAAAAGATGCGACAAAGCTATGTTCGAGTCGTAGCGACTTCTTCGTTCTTATCACGCACTTCCCTTGCAAAAATAAACCTTTTCGCTGCCAATGAGATAGCGGAAGGAGACATCCCGTAACGATGGTAAAATCCCGACCGAACATCCTTTTCATCTTCACCGACCAACTGCGTGCCGACTGCATCGCTGCCCTTGGCAACAGCCAAATCAAGACCCCAAACATCGATCGCCTGGTTCGCGAGGGAACGGCCTTCACCCACTGCTACACGCCGAGCCCTGTCTGCATGCCGGCCCGCCATGCCCTGACCTGCGGAGCGCCGCCTCACCAAACCGGTTGCGTTGACAACCTCCCAATCAGCTGCGACCGAGGCAGCTTCATGGACGGCCTCAACGAGCTCGGGTATCAAACCCATGGCATCGGCAAGATGCATTTCGTTAAGGCGAAAGGGGATTGGGGCTTCCAAACCCGCGAGCACGCCGAGGAGATCATGGGCGAATCAGCCAGAGACGACTACCGCGACTATCTCTCGGAAAATGGATACGAGCACGTCCAGGATCCGTATGGATTCCGCAGTGAATATTATTACCTACCCCAGCCCTCGCAACTGCCCGATAGGCTCCACAACAACGCCTGGGTGGCAGATCGCTCGATCGAGTTCCTCAAAAACAGGGACAAAGAAAAGCCCTTTTTCCTCTGGAGCAGCTGGATCAAGCCCCACCCCCCTTTCGAAGCACCCGTGCCTTGGTCTCGCCTCTACCGTATGCACGAGATGGATAGTCCGTATTTGCCAGAAGACTACGAAGACCAACGGAACTTCTGGAGCAAAGTCCAGTGTCGCTACAAGTACATGGACTCCGGAGAGTCCAAACATCTGACCAGAATGATCCGAGCGGCCTACTACAGTGTCGTCTCGCACCTAGACTTCCACATCGGACGCGTTCTCGACGCCCTCGGTCCTGAAATCGACAATACACTGATCGTCTTTTCTTCGGACCACGGAGAGATGCTCGGCGACTTCGGCTGCTACGGCAAGCGCTCCATGCTCGACGCTTCAGTTAAGGTTCCGATGCTTGCGCGACTCCCCGGCACCTTCGAAGCCGGAGCAAAAACCAGCCAAGCCGCGTCCCTGCTCGACCTGTTCCCGACCTTCCTAGAGATCGCCGGTGGTTCGGTCAATGAAACCATCGAGGGAATCAGCCTCCAACGCCTGCAGGACAGAGATCCCAGCGAACGTTTCGTGCACAGCCAGTTTTCCCAGAACCAACTCGGACTGTACATGGTCGCCAACAAGGACTGGAAGTACATATACAGCGCTCCTGACGACAAGGAATGGCTCTACAAGGATGGCTGCGAAAGCGTCAATCTTGCCAACGACTCCGACTACGCAGACGTATTGGCCAGCGTAAGACAGCTTGCCATCGACCGTTTCAAGAAAGACGGCTACGATCAAGCAATCGAAGGCGACGACTGGGCTCGCTTCCCCAAGGCTGAGTTCCCAAGTGATCCGAACGATGGTTTGCTCTTCCAAGACCCTCCAACGCTCCAGCCCTCAATCGGCGCATTAGGGCCAGACTACGCCCGCAACGAAATCGACAAGAGCCGTGACGAATTCAACATCCTACGTCGACTCGGGCAGCGCTCCATGCTTACCCTTGAGGAAATACGAGAAGCGGAAGCCGCCACTCGGCATAGCTGAATCAGAAATCACGGCGGCCTTTCAAACGCCGTCCTTCAAAAGACTCAAAAGAGAGCGCGGAAAACATGTTTTCCGCGCTTTTCGTGTCAGAAAGAAATGCTGTGTACGTTTTATGAATACAATTAGTGGGCAGTTCTATTTCGCTGACAGACTCCTGTAGCACTGGCCCTCCCTTTCGGAATCCCGACCTGCAATCTGTCGTGGTCGAGACTTAATTGCATGCTTGGATTCCCGAATCACCGACATCCGTAAGCGGACGCCTTTACTGGAGAAAATCGTCCAAGAAAGGCAGTTCATTTACAAAAATTTCATATGTATTTATTGTCGTTGGATAGACATCCGAATTCAAGTTTTCCTTCATTCGCTTGTAGTAAATTATCCCCTACAATCCACCTCACAAAAGAATCCACTCTGAGAATTGGCAGACGTTGCTTACGTCTTACGACCGCAGCAGAGCGTCAGCGTAATCTCGTATAGAGTGTAGGTTTCGTTTTTCCAAACCCAGTCTGACCCGTCTCTTTTCTCCTTGAGAAAAGCTCTCCCCCCAAAAAACCTATGATAAAAAAAGCACTGTCCGTTGTCGCTATGGCAACACTGTCTGCGACCACATCCCTTGCTGTAGACGCCGGTTCGGCTCACGTCGATCCCATCGATGCAAGCGCACAACTATTCCCGAATGGCGTTCGGGAGTTTTCCTACAGTTCCATCTCCGCCGCCCACCAGCAAAACGCGGTCCTGCTCGCTGGCCCGTATGTATATATCGTATACTACGATGAAGACGGCTCGCTCGTCGTAGCCCGCCGCTCGGCCTCCGACACTACGGACACTTGGCTTAAAAGCGAATTTTCTCCGTCGCACGATTCCACCGACCCCGACTCTCACCGCACCGCCAATATCGCCGCCTCTCCCAGCGACGGTCGCCTGCATATCATCTGGGGACTCCACGCGGACAGGCTGCGCTACGTCGTAACGAAAGATCCCAACGCCGTCGACGCCATCGACGCGAATTTTGGGGCCAATCTCTTCGAGCCCGAGCAAGCGTTTCTCGCTCCCGGCGAAGAGCTGACCCGCGTCTGCTACCCCCGCATGTTCATGGGCAAGGACGGCAAACTGCAGGTCGTCTGGCGAGACGACGGCGGCTCCGGCAACGCGGACAGCTTCATCGCCACCTACAACGGCGACAAGACCTGGACCCCTCGCACGCGCATCGTAAACGGCAAGATCGGCGACTACACCGACCCCGACAGCACCAACAACGGCCAGCCCGGCAACAGCAACCGCAACGCCTACTTTAACGACATTGGGCACCGCAACGGCAAGACCCACGTCAGCTGGACTTGGCGTGAAAACGCGGGCACCGAAAACGGCTTCGTCACCAACCACGACCTCCACTACGCCTACAGCGCTGACGGGGGAAACACTTGGTTCAACCGCCTCGATTCACAAGTCGCCGGAGCCATGAGCCTCGATTCCCCTGACCTCAAGTTCAAGGACGTCCCCTACGCTAAGAAGGTAAACAACCAGTCGGGTCAAGCGATCGATAGCGACGGCGGCGTCCACATGCTCTTCCGCCATTTGAACGACGCGGACCAAACGCGGATGTTCCATTACTACAAGGCGGAAGGCAGTACAGCTATAATCGAAAACGAGCTCAGCGCCAGCTCCAGCATCCGCCCCAAGATCTACGCGGACCCGACCAACGACGCCAACAACACCCTCTACATCGTAACCATCGCTGCCAACCAACTCCGTGTATACGGCGCCAACAAAGGCGCCGACAACTGGGGCACTTGGGAAACCATTTACGATAGCGGGAGCGCGCCCTACCTCAACGCCACTGCCCAAATTTCCGACAGCGGCGACCAGCTCTTCATCCTCGCCCAACGCCGTCCTAGTGATCTGGATACAGCGACCAGCAGCGCCCTCGAACTTATCACGCTCCCTATCTCCCCCACCACAATCGAATCTCCAGAAATCAGGCCAGAGGTCGCTTTCGTTTCTCCGACAGACGACCTTGACGTGACGACTGGATACAGCCTCAGCGTCGAAGCAAACGCCAGCGATGCAGACGGCACCATAACCAGCGTCGCTCTCTACATCGACGGCGTTCTCGTGCGCGAACTCGCCTCCGCGCCCTATATCTGGGGGCAAGCAGGAACCGCCCACGAATACGAACTCACTGGCCTCGACGATGGCACCTACGACGTCGAAGTCATCGCCACCGACAACGATGGCCTGACCGCAGCCACAGCCTTCAGCTTGACCGTACAAGGCAGCCCGCTCCCATTCGGCGCCGTTGAGTACACCATCTTGGACGCTTCGATCACCGCCTCCTCCGAAAAGACGACCGACCCCACCCGCCTCGCCCAAGACGCCAACGACAACGACGACTCCACCCGCTGGAACTCCGTCGGCAACGGCACCGGCCAGTGGCTCGAACTGGACTTCGGCGCCGTACGCACCCTCCGCTCGGTTCGAATCAAAGAAGCCTTCGACCGCATCGACGAATACCTCCTCGATTACTGGGACGGCAGCGCATGGCAGCAAGCTGCAGCTGGCAGGGATCCCAGCGACCCGCAGATTATCCCACTACCGAATCTTCAAACCAACAAGCTCCGCTTCACCGCTGTCAGCCTTAAAGCTGGCATTACATCATCGATTTCCCTTTGGGACTTTTCGGTCAACGCTCTCGCCTACGCTCCAGACATCGAACTGGTAGACCCAACAGGAAACACGGAAATCGAAGAAGGCGAACCCTTCAGCGTTGAAGCGAACGTAGGCGACCTCGACGGCGACCTCACCGGCGTCAGCCTATTTGTCGACGATGTCCTGGTCCGCGAAATCGCCATCGACCCCTTCCTTTGGGGGCAAGCCGGAACCGTCAACGAAGACGAGCTCGGCGGCCTCGCAGCAGGAACCTACGTGATCAAGATCGTTGCGACAGACAACCGCGGGCTGACCAGCGAACTTTCATTTGACCTCTTGGTGAAGGTCCCTCTCCCCGCAGGTTCTGAAGAATACCTCGTCACAGACGCCACCATCAGCGCATCCAGCCAAAAGCCGGGTGTAGAGGCCGCGTTCGCTAACGACGGCGACGACACCACCCGATGGAATTCCAATACTCCCGGACCAGGGCAATGGATCCAGCTCGATTTCGCTGAGGAAAAAACAATCTCCTCCGTTCGCATCGTGGAAGCCTTTGACCGCATTGGCGACTACCTCATCGAGTACTGGGACGGCGGCTCTTGGCAAACAGCCGCGACCGGCTTCGACCCTAGCGACGACGAAACCGTACCGCTACCCAGTATCGCTACCAGCAAGATCCGCTTCACTGCCGTCAACCTGAAAGGAGGCAGCACTTCCTCGATCTCCCTCTTCACCTTCTCGGCGACTGCGGTGAACGCAGGACCCGCCCCAGAGCCCGCCTTCGTCGGTTGGGATGACTGGACGGATACAGACGCCGATCTCGAGGTCGGCCTCACCGGCACAGTTCCAAACCTCCACGCCAGCTGGAAACAAGAGTTCCGAGCTGGCAGCAAGGACGGCACCTTCGGTAGTTTGCCAACCGAACTCGCAGCCGCCGACTTGACCCACGGCCAAGACCCAAGTCTGCACTACACCGGCTACCGCAGCTCCGGCACCGGAGCCCGCTCCATCGACTTCATGGTCACCGAAGCCAACGGCGTCGATATCGACCTCACAGGTTTCCATTTTGACGCTATCGCTCGTGCCGAAAGCGCCAACGGCCCTTACCCTTGGACCTTGGAAATCCTCGAAGGCGGAGCTCTGACAGCAGGACAAGTCGCCAGCGGTATCCTCGCAAACGGTAGAGACGCCAACACTCTTGCCGACGTCGATGTAGACCTATCTTCCCTCGCCGACGCGACCCTCGAAGCCTCGAGCTCCGCAACCTTCCGTCTCACCTTCGAATCGTCCGACTCCCGCCACTTCGAGCTGGATAACGTCGCCATCAGCTCCGTCCCAGAGACCGCCGACAGCGGAGATTCAGGCAACGGCGATTCAGGTAATGGCGATTCCGGATCCGGAGGCTCGGGCAACGACGGTTCCACTCCACCTGACGGCGGCGGTTCAGGAGAAGTCACCCTTGTCTCCGAAACCAAGATTTCCGACGAAGTCATGTTCTTCAACGGGAACAAGGTCGCGCTCAGCCACTCAGCCAACAATCCGGACGGCTACGACTACGTTTACGGACGCACTCTCACCCCCCACGGTGATTGTATCCAGACTTACAAACAGTTTGTCTTCATGAGCTGGTACCGCGGCGGAGAAAACGACCGCCACGTCATGCTCACTCGCTTGAACACCGAGACGGGAGTAATGAAGACCATCGAGTTTCCGCATCAACACACTGGATACAAAGGAAAGTGGTGGATCGGCGAAACGCACAACACCATTGCCGTCGGCATCTGCCCTAAGGACGAGACCGTGCATCTCGTGTACGACATGCACCGCAACGGCCACGGTGGAGCGAACCCTGACGACTACCTCCGCTACTCCTACACCGTAGCCGGGGCAGCGACCGTTTCCGACGACGATTTCACCATTGATCAGTTCGTCAATTCCGAGGCTGGCCACTACAAGCACCTGCGCTTTCCCGGCATTACCGATGACGCTTCGACCAAGTTGCTGACTTACCCAGGCTTCTTCACCAACGACCAAGGCGAACTGCTCATGAAGAATCGCCATGGTTTCTCCGAAAATGGCAAGCAACTCCTCGCCCGCTACGACGGAGAGGGACAATGGCACGGCTACTACTCCTTCAACAATAGCCAACAAGCCGGCAAACCTAGCCCGATCGAGGGCAAGGATACAGTCGCCTACAACTGGAACCCTTATGGCGACTACAAATTCTTGAACGGCAAGATTCGCGTCGCCTTCCAAAGACGCGAGAACAACAGGACCGACAAGTACAAGTACCAGAACGGCATCTACTACGCCTATTCCGACGATCCCGCCGGAGTGAACCAATGGAAGGACGCCAACGGCAACCCGCTCCAGACTCCCATCTACGATGCCGACCTCGTCTTGATCGCCGAGCCGGGCGATTGGGTGCAAACGACCCAGACGGACAAGGCCTACATGGTGGGAGGCTTCGACTTCACCGTTACCGACGCGGGCGACGAGCACTTCGTCAGCCAGATTCGAGACGATGAATTCGGATTCACCAAAAAGCTGCACACCTACCGCGCAGCGGGCGACACCGAGTTCACCACCGTCGAGTACAATGCCGGCAGCGAACTCTACGCCGCGGGCAACGACGTGTTCGTCATCGGCCTGAAGGATGGCCGCGTAAACATCGTCAAGACGGCCGGCGGCACTAGCGACTTCCAGGAAGTCTACCAAGGTACCACCGGCCCCACCTTCGACAAGGGCATCGTCCACGTCGAAGACGGGAAAGCCTACTACTACCTAAAGGAAACCGGCAACAACGGCGACAAGTGTACCACCTACCTACAGGTTTTCGATTTGGGCATAACAGGTAGCGGAAGCGGTTCTGGCGACGATGTACCGGATCCGGATGAAGTAGAACCAACTGGACTCGTTGCCCTAAACGAGAGCACCACCGTCACCGACGACGCCCTCTTCTTCTGGAAGGCAGACGATCCCAAGCCCTATCACTACGGAGCCGCCATCAACCCGCACGGCAACTGCGTGAAGGTAGTAAATGGATACGTCTTCTACACTTGGTACCGAGGCGGATTCTCCGACCGTGCCCTGATGGTCTCTCGCAAGAAGATCGGTGAAGGCGATTGGGTGCACGTCGAACTGCCTGGTCAACTCAGCCTAGTCGGCGGCAAGGGCGACACCCACCTCACCACCAACATCGGCGTCTGCCCGATCGATGGCACCATACACATCATGTATGACCATCACAACGAGGACCTCAACTACATCGTGTCCGCGAAAAACGTGGCCTTCGCTCCAGACGCTGAATTCACCGCAGCAAACTTCCTGCCGCAGCGCGACTACCTCGTCCCGGGCAAGAAAGTCACCGGCGTCACGTATCCCAAACTGATCAACAACGACCAAGGCGAACTCTTCTTCGAACGTCGCCTGGGCTCCGCCGTAGGCGGCAACATGATGATCAGCTACTACGATGGAAACGCTTGGTCGGACGAGAAGATGATCATTCAAGGCACCGGAGCTGACGTGACTCAAGGCGAGCGCAACTACGCCTATGGAGCTCCCTACCTCCTCAACGGAGATTTCCACTATGTCTACTCCGTAAGGTGGGCCGAGTCGCCTACCCGAATCAATGAAGGCGTCTATATCGTAAATCTCGGTCCTCGTATGGACGGGGCTGCCACCACCATCGATGGAAAGTCTTACGATCTGCCTATTATCGACCACGCTCCTTTCCTAATCGCTGATCCCCGCAGTGTTCCAACAACCGAGGGTTGGTCGGGAGGTCCTCAAGCAGCGGTATCTCCCAAAAATGATCTCTACCTTCGCGTGAATCCTAAAGGCACAGACGACTTCACCTACCTGAGAACAGCGGGCGAATCCGAGTTCAGTGTCTTTAGAGCCAAGGGCGCCATTGGAGAGTTCTATGGCAACCGTATGTACAAGGTGAATACTAATGGCGGAAAGCTCTCCGTGCAAAGTACCTTGGCGGGCGAGCTCGACTGGCGCACCGACTTCGCCATCGACACCGGCATCAACGTTCAGAAGAGCCAAGTTCAGATGGAAGATGGCAAGATCGTCGCCGTCTTCGCCGAGAAGGAAGCAAGCGACGAAGTCACCATCCACTGCTACGTCTTCGACATCAACAAGACCGACTATGCGGACCAGAGCATCGCTTTCGATCCTCTACCCAACAAGATCGAAAGTGCGGATGACTTCGAGCTAACCGCAAGCTCCACCTCCGGGCTACCTGTCAGCTTCGAATCCTCCGATCCGAACATCGCTCGCATCGTGGACGGCAACAAGGTCCAGATCATGGGCGTCGGCACCTGCAGCATCATCGCCAGCCAAGCTGGCGATGGCGAATTCGACGCAGCCGCAAACGTGGTTCGCTCGCTCACTATCACACCAGACGCCTCCAAATCGAATCAGAGCATCAGCTTCACGCTTCCAGTTTCTGAATACGTTTGGGATAGCGGCAACATCGGCCTAAGCGCCAATGCAAGCTCCGGCCTACCGGTGGTCTTCGAGAGCACCGACACCGAAGTCGCCGAAGTCGTCGGAAACTCAGTAGTCGTCAAGCGTGCTGGAAAAACCACCATTAACGCCTTGCAGCTCGGCAACGGAACCTACAACGCCGCTCCTATCGTCGGCCACGAACTCACCGTGCCAAAGCGCGTTCAAGTGATCACCTTCGATCCGATTCCGACAAAAGAATCCGGCGATGCGGAATTCACGCTGCAAGTCAGCAGCAACAATCCGAACGCAAAGCTTCGCTACGTCGCTCCGAACAATCAGGTAGCCGTTGTCTGGAGCAACATCGTACGCCATCTCCTCGGCCCAGGCACCGCGACCATCACCGTCTCGGACGAAGGCGATGACTACTTCCTCCCTGCCCAAGCGAGTCAGACGCTCACGGTCAATCCAAAGACGCACGTACTACCAAAGACAATCGAAGCCGAGCACTTCACTTCCAAGAGCTCCGCCACGAAGGTAACCCGCTGGAGTAACTCCATCTTCTACCTGAATGCCTTCTCTCCTGGCAAATACGCAGAGTACACCGTAGACGCTCCGAACGCCGGCACGTACACTGTCGAAGTCCGTACCGCGGCACCGACAACAGGTTCCAAGCTGAAGATTTCCCAAGGTTCAACCACCTTGGCAGATATCAACCTCACCAAGAGCCCAAGCTTGACCGTTTTCCGGACAAGCACCGCCGAGATCACACTCAGCAAGGGAGTGCAAACCATCAAGGTCGCCTCCACCGCCGGAAGCTACAACTTCGATTCCCTCAAGATCTCCGGAACCGGCACGCCTCCGGGTGACGACACTCCATCAGAAGGCGACCCGCAGGAAGGCGTTTCCGTCGTCTCCGTCGATGCCGAACAATCGCCAAACGTCGCCGCGAATCTCTTCGACGGAAACACTGGCGACGACTACCGTTGGAGCGCTCAAGTGTATCCAAAATCCGTGGTACTCGACTACAGCGAACCACGCAGCATCGAAGGGGTAAAGGTCTTCACCTACCAAGGCCGAGCCTACCACTACACTGTGGAACTCTCCAACTCCCCTACCGATGGCTTCGTGGAAGTCGCCAGCCGCACCGGCGCCGGAACCGCCCCCTTCGAGCACAGCTTTGCCCCAACCGAAGCTCAATACCTGCGCTTAACAGTTACCGGAGCTACCGGCTACTCCAACGACTGGGTCAGCATCAATGAAATCCAAATCATCGAGACACCCGAGGACAACGGTGGAGACGGCGGTAGTGGCCAAACCATTACAGACGCGACCATAACCGCCTCCTCTGCGAAAACGCCAAACGCAGATGGCGATGGCCCTGTCGAACTCGCCAATGACGGCGACGACCTAACCCGTTGGAACTCCGTCGGCAACGGAACCGGCCAGTGGCTGCAACTTGATTTCGGCACAGAGAAAACGATCACTTCCGTTCGCATCAAGGAGGCATTCGACCGCATCGACGCGTACCTCATCGAATACTGGGACGGTACCGCGTGGCAGACAGCAGCTTCTGGCAACGACCCAAGCGACGACGAAATCATACCGCTCGCCAACATCCTCACCAGCAAGATCCGCTTCACCGCAGTCAGCCTGAAGGGCGGCAGCTCGTCCTCAATCTCCGTATTCACCTTCTCGGCCACAGAGGCAGTCTCCAACCCGGACGATGGAAATCCCGACGACGGCAACCCTGACGACGACGGACCGACAACCCTCCCGCTGGTCACGCTCCAGTCTGAGACGCACATCACCGACAAGGCCCTCTTCTTCGATGGTGGACAAGTCGGTTCTAGCTCGGCATCCAACAGCGCCGACGACTACGACTACAAGTTCGGCAACACCATCACTCCACACGGCGACTGTATCAAGACCTACAAGCACTACGTCTTCATGACATGGTACCGCGGAGGCAAGGAGGACCGCCACGTCATGCTCACCCGCCTCAACACGCAGACCGGGTCTATGGCCACCATCGAATTCCCGCATCGACATAATGGATACCAGAATAATCCAAACATCGGCGAGAGCCACAACACCATCGCGGTCGCGATCAGCCCGCTCAATGGTACCATCCACCTGCTGTATGACATGCACGCCTACAGTGCCACCAAGCCGTCCAACGGCAGCCTTGCGGAAGACTACTTCAGGTACTCCTACTCAGTGGCCGACGCTGCCGAAGTGCCTGACGCCGACTTCAATTTGAGTCTCTTCGTCAAGTCTCCAGATGGCGACTACAAGCACAAGACCATGACTGGCGTCGAGGACCATGATATGTGGTCAGGTCTCACCTACCCGACCTTCTTCCTCAACGACGGAGGAGAGCTCTTCATGTACATGAGAAAGGGAGGCAACAACAATGGTGCCCACTTCTTCTCGAAGTACGATGGCGTCTCCAAGTGGGAAGAGCTCACCGGCTTCGGTGTCATGAACGCCAAAAATCAAGGCAGCCCTTACAACTTCGGAGTGTATGGAGAAATGAAATACGCTGACGGGAAGATCCGCATGGCCTTCCAGCAGCGCGCCGCGATCAACGACGACAAGTACATCTACCAGAACGGCGTCTACTACGCCTATTCCGACGATCAAAGCGGCAAGACTGGTTGGAAAAACCACAAGGGCGAACCCTTCACCCTCCCCTTGGTCCAGTCCGACAAGATCAAGGTCTTCGAGCCAGGCGACTACGTTGAAACCACCCAAAAAGACAAAGTCCACATGGTAGGCAGCTTCGACGTAAACGTCACTGATCGAGGAGACGAACACATCATCGCTCGCGTTAGGGATCTTGAGAACAACGTCACCAAGTACCTCCACGCCTACCGAGCCCGCGGCCTAGGAGATTTCGTAGTCACCACCGACTTCGCTGGCGGCGAGCAACTCTACGTAGCGGGTAACAACGTCTACATGATCACCATCAAGAACAACCGCCCCTTCATCCAAATGACCGTCGGCGGCACCAACAACTGGCAGACCGTCTACGCACCTACAGAAGGACGGACTTTCGACAAGGGCGTTCCCTACATCTCTGACGGTATCCTCTACTACTACCTCAAGGAACCTGGCAGCGGCGACGAACGCACCACCTACCTCCAGATCATCGACCTCGACATCGATGGCCGCCCCATCTACGCGGGCGCCGCCCAGACCGCTACCGATGACGACGGAGACGGAGTCGAAACCGTAACCCTCGAGGCCCTTGTCCGTGAGGACATAGTACCGACAGCAGTCAGCTGGTCCATCGACGGTGTGGAAGTCGCACAAGGGCTCACCGCATTCATCGACCTCGGTGTCGGCGTCCACGAAGTGAAACTCACCCTCACCACTGCCGACGACACCTTCGAGGACACTGTTGTCATCACCGTCGAAGCAGGAGCCGTCGATCCGGACCCAGAACCCGAACCAGACACTGCCCCGACTACCCTGCTCATCGGCTGGGAGAAATGGGCTGGCAGCGGCGCCCCTTCTCCAGCGACGACTGAAAACGGCGCCACCGGCACTACTGCAAACATCGCCTCCGGTTGGACCCACAACTTCCGTGGAGCCAGCGAAGACGGCACCTTCGGCAGCCTCCCTGCCGAAATCGCCGCCGCCGATCCTACCTTTGGAACCGACGCCAGCTACAATGACACGGGCTACCGCGTGCAAACCGACACAGCCAAGTCCATCGACTTGATCGTGACGGAAACAAACGGCACCGGCTACGAGCTCGAAGCCTTCCACTTCGACGCCATCCAAAGAAACGGCAGCCCAACCGCCAGCTGGACTTTGGAAATCGTCGACGGTGGAGCGCTTTCTCCAGGTGTCGTCGCCACTGGCTCCGTAGCCAACGGCTTCGGCGGCGGCTGGAAGGGCGACGTCGATATCGACCTGAGCTCCCTCGACGACCGTACTCTCGAGGCATCCAGCACCGTTAGCTTCCGCCTCACCTTCGAGTCCTCCAACAATAAATGGATCGAATTCGACAACGTCGGCATCAGCGGCAGCGAATCCTCGTCTGGTAGCGTGGGCGAGACGATCTACGCCATCAACTACGCCACCGATTCGGAAGGCAAGTCCGCCCAACGCATCAAGATCGCTGACGACAAGCTCTCGATTCAAGGAGCCAGTACTTGGATCTGCTTCCCTAACTTCGACTTCGGCAGCGGTGTCTCTTCCTTCACGATCTCGGCCGCGAACAAAGGCTTCCAAGCAAGCTCTATCGAGCTGCGCAAGCTAGCCCCTGACGGCCCGCTCATCGGAAGCGTCGAGATCCTCCCAACCGGTCCCGGCAGCGATATGCTCAGAGCCGGCGGCTTGAGCTGGAGCGACTACCGTACAGTCATGCTGGTGCGCCGCCCAGCGATGCTGGAGCCCGGCGTTTTCGAGATGTTCTCAACCGATGATCTTGATCGTGCCAGCGGTATCCAGGACCTCTACCTCGTCTTCCCTCAAGGTGGATTCGAAATCGAGAGTTTCCACTTCACGGAAGCGCCTGGCGGCATCGAAGAACTCGATCTCGTCACCATCGCCGACGGCTTCATCCGCGGGGGGAACAGCGCCAACCAGGTCAACGCAACCAGTGAACGCTTGGCCGTAAAGGATGCCGGAAACGCCTCCTTCGACCGGATGTCCTACCTCAAGTTCGACCTCGATCAGATCCCGTCGACGAGCATCCACACTTCCGACCTCTACCTCCGCGGCAGAGTCGCGGAAGGCACCGGCGACCGCAGCGTCAACGTCTACTCCATCACCAACGACGCTTGGACCGAAGAGGACCTCAGCTGGAACTCCGAGACCAGCCACGCCATGGACGACACGACCGTCATCGCTCCCGATGCCGTGCTCGAAGGCACTATCACCTTTCTGCGTTCAGACGACAACTCTATCCACACGATTGAAGTGACGGATGCGGTCATCGAGAACCTGCTCGACGGCAAACTCAGCCTCATCGTCGTCGACGAGAACGACGGCAACCAGCAAACCTTCATCGACAGCCGCGAGTCGACGGGCACGCCTCCGACGCTTCACGTCATCTACGACTACGTCCCTTCAGAGGTTGGCACGCTCATCAACGCGGCCGCGTACGACGACGAATCCCACCCAGAGGACAACAGCCGCATTGCTCCGATCGATGACAAATTGGTCAATGTCCAAGACGGCACTTGGGTGAAGTTCGGCAGATTCAAGTTCGGCTCGCCAGCTAACTCGGTCACCCTCTCCGCCAAGGCGGGTACGGGAGTTGCGGGGCAAGTAGAGTTCCGCCTCGGCAGCCCCTCGGGGGAACTCATTGCCAGCGTATCCATAGATCAAACACAAGGAGCACCCGAAGCGTACCAGTCCTTCTCGGCGAATCTTGTATCCACGCCCTCAGGCACACCGGATCTCTATCTCGTATTCGTAGGAAGCAGCCAAAGCCAATACAGCATCGAAAGCTTCAAGTTCGAGTAAGCGATCCAAACAAAAACCTTCCGGCCCCGAACAGGGCAATCCTGTTCGGGGCTTTTCCCTTACCAACCCGCTAAGACCACTACAAGCCGCAGGTATCCTTCAGACCAGAAGTCCCCGCGTTTCCTAAACAACAAACACACAGTTCACGATCATGATAAAAAAACTCTACTTCGTCGCGATTCTAACCCTCGCGGCCACTTCTTCCCAAGCAGTTAGCATCAGCTACGATTTCACCCAAGGTGGCTACGAAGAAGGAGCCGTAGTAACGGGATCCTTCACCGCAGAGGATATCAATACGGACGGACAGATCGACGGCTTCTCTGGCGAGGTCAGCGATTTCTCCATGTCTTTTAGCGGCAATTCCCTTGTAGCAGCTTTCGACCTCCTTTTCGTCGACCTCTTCAGTCTCGTCTACGACATGGACGGAACCATCGGCGACGGAGCGACAGAAGGCATGGCTGCCACAAACTTCTTCTTCTCCTTCGACGTAGGCGCCAGTCCCTTCGCACCGCCGTATCCACTTATTGGAGGCATAGGGGATTTTTTCACACCCGGAGCAAGCGTATCCAGCGAATTGGTGATCGTCACAGCAGCGACCAATTCCGGAGCTGCCGATGTACCTGATTCCGGTCCTACCGTTGCCCTGCTCGGTCTCGGCGTACTGGCAATTGCCACGGCAAGGAGGCGCCTCCGTTAAGTCCTAGCACAAAAAACGAATTCGCAATGGGAAGGCTCTCCGAGCCTTCCTTTTTTATTTGATGAACCCGCCGCAATCCAACGGTTTTCCTCCAGCCCGTCAATCGTAGCGCCGCGCTTTAGCCTGCGCCACGCGCCACGTCGCTAACGACATCCGACGCGTGACGGGACAGGAAACCAGGCTCCACTCGATTCAGCTCCGAGCAGGAGCTGCTCCAAACCGGGTCAAAACTTCATATGTATTAAACTCAGGTTTATTGCGGGATCGATTCACTTGCGGGATATCCCTCTCAACCGACGTTCGAGATCACTTCATACACGCGGCCATTTAATTGTTTGTTACCTCAAGCTTTGGCTCTCGCGCTCCCAGATAAAATGAGCGCTCATCGTGTGAAATGAATCCTAGAACTCGGGATCCATGGCTTTGCAGGTAGCAATACCCCCCATAACAAAAACTGCAAAACATGAAAAAACACCCTGTACGCAGCTGGGTCGCAATCCCGCTAGCTGCCAGCGTTACCTGGGCAAACGTCTCCGCCCAGACCACCAACAGCTCTGAAGACGAAGAAATTTTCGAGCTCTCACCTTTCACCGTTACCAGCGATGGCGACGACGGCTACCGCGCCACGTCAACAACCGCAGGCAGCCGCCTCAACACGCAACTGAAAGACGTGGCTGCATCCGTTTCCGTATTGACGGACGCTTTCATGGATGACCTCGGAGCCATCGACGTCGCTACCGCCCTTTCCATGGTGGCGGGCGTCGAAACTGACGTGACCTCCGACGTCACTGCCATCAACCTAGGATCGGGCTACCTCGGAGGAGACTTCAACAACGTGAACGCTTCTGAGGGAACGATTCGCGTTCGCGGGCTCGGCAGCGCCACAAACGCGGCGAACTATCTCGAGGCCTTCGGACCGCTCGACCGTTACAACATGGAACGCGTCGAGTTCCTTCGCGGAGCCAATGCTTTACTCTTCGGTTTGGGCGAACCCGGCGGCGTCGTGAACTACACGACGAAGAAGGCCTTCATGGCTAAGGACAAAAACGAAGTCGAATTCCAGCTCGACAATTTCGGAACCAGACGCCTAAAGGTCGATTTCAGCCGCGCTTTGATCGAGGACAAGTTGGCAGTGCGCTTTGCCGGGGTCGCCAACGATCGTCGCTACCGAGTGAAGACCGCAGGCGAGACCGACAACAGAGCGTACTTCACAATCGGATACAAACCCTTCGAAAGCACTCGGCTCGATGCCTACGTAGAGGACGTGCATCTCCAAGGACGTCGCCCGAACTACCGCCTCCCGCAAGACAACACTTCCGCTTGGTTGAGGGAATACAATCGCGCCCACGCTGATGCCGCTGCCAACGGCGGTTTGGTAAACATCCTGGATATAGATGGTAACCCCACCGGAGCCACCAAGCCGCTCCAGCAGTACCTCGACGACAATCTCGTCTATGACTCCTCGTGGAGCGCCACGAGCAATGGTAATTCAGGGCCTTCTCCCGACATCCCAATCGCTTCGAGAGTGGCTACCGACGAAAACGGCAATTTCTTGGTAAACGAAGGCAACTACCGTCGTTTCATGGATACGCGTAATAACGGATTCACCGGCTACTACACTCCCGAAAATGGTTGGGATTCTCCCCTTGGCGGACAATTTACCAGCTACGGAACACTCCTTCCCAACCTCAGCGCCGGCAACAACAACAACCCTCGCGCCCAGCTCCGTTTTCACCGCAGCTCATTCGGAAACGACGCTGCGCCCGGAGAAGGCGCCTTCGTCGACCCACAGGTCACGGACGAAGGAATATTCCCCTTCCTCGACTACGAGATCGGCGCCCTCCCGGGCAACGAACGCGAGGTCAAGAACCAGAAGTTCGGCTTCAACCTCGAGCAGAAGATCGTCGAGGACCTCTTCTTCAACCTCTCGTACTTGAAGGAAAGCTACACCGCCGAGCAGACCTTCGCGCCGCTCGCCCAAGCCCAAGCGGTGTCGATCGACATCAACAAGTACCTCCCAGGCTCGATCCCGAATCCAAGCCTACTCACCGGAGCAAACGGTTTGCCGGTAAGGACCAACCTGACGCTTGAAGCAGCAGTGGCACTCGCCCAAACCAACGTGAGCAACGGGATCCAGGTTGCCAACAACCAAGCATTCCTCGAACAAATCCTGCTCGATCCTAGCCTTCCATTCACACCAGAGAACGACGCGCGCACGCCCAACCCGAACTACTTGCGCCCATTCTTCCACGGACGCACAATCGGGAGCTACCGAAACGTCGAAAGCGAAGGCTTCCTCGCGCAACTCAACTACGACTTCGACTTCTCGGAAAAGTCGGATAAACTCGGCTTCCTCGGAAATCATCGCCTCACCGGCTTCATGTCCGGCAACTCGAACCAAACCCACACATACCGCGCCTCGGGATATGCCGACTACACCCCGGGAGCCTTCGAAGGCAGTACCGAAAACCTACCTAGCGGCCGCTGGTTCGTGCCGATATGGTATATCGGGGACGCAGTACAGCCCGGCGACACCGCCTTGCGCATAACGGATCTTCCCGATACCACGGTTCCCAACCTAGGCGATTCGCTGCCCTATTACGGCTTCACCGCAACCAACGCTACCGGCGCCTCGCCACGAGGCAGTTGGCAAGTAGCGCCCAACCCGGTCACATGGAGACAATACGTCATCGGCAACAGCGCCGAACTCACCTCGATCGATGCAGGCGCATGGGGTGCCTCGCTGCAGAGCTTCTTCTGGAACAATCGCATCGTGGCTACCCTCGGCTACCGCAAGGACACCGTTCAAAACGATTCGTTCTTCCTCACCAATCCAGTAGACGCCACCCAAATTGACTTCGACAGCGGAATAGGCGGATCAGGCTCGAGAATCGACGAGTTCGATCTCTCAGCCCCATCGGTCCTAAACCGCACCACGGTGGCCCTCCGCACCAACAGTCTCGTCTTCCACGCCACACCATGGCTGCGCTTCTTCTACAACGAATCGGAGAACTTCGCCCTCACCCGTCCTACCACAGATTCCTTTGGACGACCCAATCCTCCCGCATCTGGCCTTACCGAAGAATACGGTTTCGGCATGAGTTTGTTTGAGGACAAGCTGGACCTAAAGTTCAACTTCTACGACACACGCCAAAAAGACCAACTCGGCACTGGCGCCGCTATCCGTCTTGAGCAACGTATCCCGAACTTCGAGAACGACGTCCTCGATGTCATCAAAGAACAAGACCTAGCGAGACAGCGGGGAGAAGCAACTGCCTTCACCATCGCGGACTGGCAGGAAATCCGTCTGATCGATGGCGTCTTGACCACCGTCAACCCAGCCTTGGGAACCGGCCAGCAACTCGTCGTGGACGGGGTGCCGCAGACCAACCCCGATGGATCCCCAACTATTGAATACACCTACGAGTACGAACGCCTGAACAACTTGGGCGTGACTCGTGACTCCGTATCCGAGGGCTGGGAACTGAGCGCGACCTACAATCCAAACAAGAACCTACGCATCTCCGCCAACGTCTCGAGACTTGAGAACGAGCTCACCAACATCGAGCGCCAGTCCATCGAGTACGTCAGACTGCGCTCCGAGTACTGGCAACAGTTCTTTGACCGTGGCTTCCACACCAACGGCGACAGCGACTCGACCGTGTACGGACCCGATGAAACGCCAGCGCCAGACTCGAACCTGCTCGTGACCAACCTGTACAATCGCTTTGGCACAGAACTCTTGGACGCGATTCGCAGCGAGGGAACATCAGGCCCTGGCATCTCCGAGTACAATGCCCGCCTAACCGCGAACTACAGCTTCCGCGAAGGCATGCTTAAGGGCTTCTCGGTCGGCACTAACCTCCGCTGGGAAAGCGGCAAGGTATTCGGCTACAACCTGATCGTGCGTGATGCAGACTCATTGCCAGAGGGATTCCCCACCACTGACATCAACCGCAACGGCGTGCTTGACGAAGGGGAAATCATCATCGTCCAGGATGACTTCAACAATCCACTCGAGAGCGATGCGATCGTTACGGGCGGCATGAGCTTCGCCTACCGCGGCAAGCTCCACGGCGACAAGGTCAACTGGCGTATCCAGCTCAATATAGACAACCTCTTCAAGCAAGGCGACGACCTCCGTCCTATCCGCCTCCGCCCCGACGAAACGATTGTCTACGGTATCAACGTGCCAACTACATTCAAGCTGACGAACTCATTCGATTTCTAGGCTAAATCAAAACTCTAATCACGAGCCTCCGCTTCCCATCTGGGAGCGGAGGCTTTTTGCATCCATGTACCGCACAAGAGAGTTCCCATATAAGACGAAAACGGCGGCTACCAAAGTAAGGTAGCGGATGAAGTGAATATCTTCGCCCTCAAATCGCCACCCCGCCCCAAGGGGTCGACTTCGTCGATCGCGGAAGACCGCGACGGGGCATCACGACGATTTGACCCTTCGGGCTCCGGAGCTCGATGAATCGCAGAGACTAGCGACGCCGCGAGCGGCGGGTAATGTACCCGCTGCGATTCAACGCCTTTAAGAATTCTTCACATAAAACTGCCTCTCAAATTTCGATAGATTTGATTCATACCGTTTTTGCATGAATCCGGATTCCTACAAACCGTAACGGATTCGTAAAATCATCTCCATGCATATGACAAGATCGACCTTGCTATATGCATGCCTCTTAGACGTGTATCCAAATTTCTAGGCGATTAAGACGACGCGGAACAAATTTCTTTCATATACCCTTCATAAGTATTGATCCGACTTCCATTGTCCCGAACCGCAGATGTGTCGTGGGCTAGTTGCAGCCAGCAGCCGCACAGACTACCCGGCGTCGCACGCTGGCTTACAAACCGTTACCCCCAGAGAAATTTCTCACGCCGTAGGCCACAAGGCTACCGCATAGCCTGCGACAAACAGCTGCAGAGTCGGTTCCGCAGGCGGGGGTAACGCAACCCAGAACAAACTGCAAAAAAACGAAATGAAAAAGATCCCGAAAAGCAGCTGGTTAGCAGTCACGCTCGCAGCAACTACCCCCTGGGCACACCTCACTGCCCAAAATTCGGAGGCAGCGGACGAAGAGGAAATCTTCGAACTGTCGCCTTTTACCGTATCCTCAGAGGGCGACGATGGCTACCGCGCAAACTCGACCACCGCTGGCAGTCGACTGAACACTCAGCTGAAGGACGTCGCGGCGTCCGTCACCGTTCTTACCGACGCCTTCATGGACGATCTCGGCGCCACCGATCTCGATGGGGCACTCTCGATGGTCGCCGGCGTCGATACCGACCTCACCAACGACACTCAGAACATCTCATCGCCCGGCGGCGGTGGATACATCGGCGGCGATTTCAACGATCCTAATGCGAGGGAAAACTCCGTTCGCGTTCGCGGCCTCGGCCGAGCGACCAAGTCCGCTAACTACCTCAAGGTACGTGGCCCCGTGGACCGCTACAACATGGAGCGTACCGAGTTCCTGCGTGGTCCTAACTCCTTGCTCTTCGGGCTCGGTCGGCCTGCTGGCGTAGTGAACTACACCACCAAGAAAGCTCATCTTCGGCGCGACATCAACAAGATCGACTTCGTGCTAGACAACTTCGGCACGCGCCGTCTGCAAGTCGACTTCAGCCGCACCCTCATCGAAGACAAGCTTGCCGCTCGTTTCGCCGGCGTAATCAACGATCAGCGGTTCATGGCGGAGACCGCCAGAAATCTAGACCGCAAGGCGTATTTAACATTCAAATACAAACCTTTCAAGAACACCGTTCTCGATGCCTATATCGAAAACACCACGCTCGACGCTCGCAAACCGAACTACCGCGTGCCTCAGGACAACGTAAGCGATTGGCTAGAAGGCTGGAACAACGCAGGCGAGCAACTCGCTGCTCTCAAGAGTTCTGATCCCGACACCTACGGCGACATGAGTCTCGAGGAGTTCCGCGAACGCAACTTCCTGCACGACGCTTCCTGGCCATATGAGAGCCAAGGACGTCCGCGCCCCACCGGAGATTACGTCTTCGACGAGCGCCTAAAAACGGACGCCGACGGCAATCCCCTCGAATTCGAGGGCCAATGGATCCGTCACATGGACGGCAGAGAACGCGCCCTCACCGGCTACTACTCCGGTGACGCCACCTACTCCGGCGGTGACTGGTCCATCCCTTACAGCCCAGGGGGCGAAGGGTACACCACCCTCTACGGCAACATCACCACTACCGGTCGACAGCCGACCAACGGACGTGGCGGCGCTGTGCAACCACGCACACGACTTCGCTTTGCTCGCAGTTCACACCCGTTCGACAATCGCGACGGTCAAGCGTTCGCGGACCCACAGGTTCTGGACGAAGGAATCTTTCCCTTCATGGACCAAGAGCTCGGCACACTTCCCGGAAACTACCGCGACATCAAGAGCAAGAAGCTTGGCTTCAACTTCGAGCAAAAGGTAAACGACGACTTCTACCTCTCCGCTTCGTATTTGAAAGAAGACTACGAGCGTCACCAAAACTTTGGACCTCTCGCACAAACCCAAGCGATTTCCATCGACGTCAACCGCTACCTCCCAGGCGCGATCCAAAACCCTGGACTGTTCTTCGGAGCGCCCTACGTGAAGGATCTGGTAACCTTAGACAGCAACGGCGAGATTGCCACGCGGACGGACCTTCCAGGAGGCGGCACCATCCGCCCCACGCTCGATCAAGCTGTCACGCAGGCTCAAATGATCGTCGACCATATTAACGCCGGCGGCTCGCTCGAGCGACGCAAACAGGGAGGAAACACAGCAATCATCCCGCAAGCCGAGCTGCAGGAAATCGCGGCCAACAACACGCTCTTCCTCGAGCAAGTGGCCAACCGGGAACCGAACCCGAACTTCCTCCGTCCCTTCTTCCACGGACGCCACATCAGCGGACACGAGCAGTACGAATCGGAATCGGCCCTCATCCAAGCCAACTACGACTTCGACTTCCGCGACCGCTCCGACCGCTTGGGCTTCCTCGGCTTGCACCGCCTCACTGGCTTCGGTTCGGTTTCCAAAGACTCGACTCTTGGATGGAGAGCCAGCGACGTGGCCACCTACAACGAGGACCTCGCTAGGACAGGCGAGAACGACCAGCACTCGGCTAATCGTTGGTTCTGGCCGATCTTCTACATTGGCGACCCCGTCGCGCTCGGCGATACCAGCCTGAACATCACCGGACTGCCGGAAAACACTCGCCCACACCTCGACAACCGCATCGGGCACTACTACTACACTAACGAAAACTCCGACCGCGGCGAGTGGCTCATCAACGAGGAAGGCCTCGAAATCGAGGAAGGCATCATCGGCCGCACCCTCTCCTTCGACGGATTGGAACAAGAGGGGTACGGGGCGTCCCTGCAGAGTTTCTTCTGGAACAACCGCATCGTATCCACCATCGGCTGGCGCGAGGACACTGTCGCCAGCATTATGTACGAACGGTTGCCCGACGAGACGCCCGCTTGGGATAAGATCAGCGATGGCGACGAACGCTCGGACTGGGATACTGCAAATCCTATTACCACGCTCGAACAGACCAAGGCCCTCACCACCGGTAGCGTCGTTTTCCACGCCACGCCATGGCTCCGCTTCTTCTACAACGAGTCGGAAAACTTCGACCTCACCTCGCCCGCTACCGATGGCTTCGGTCGCAACATCGACTCCCAAGGCGGTGAGACCACCGAATACGGCGTCGGACTGACCCTCTTCGAGAACAAGCTCGACCTCAAGTTCAACATCTACGAAACCGCCCAGGTCAACCAGCGTGCCGGTTCCCTCGTGTGGGCTCGCATGAAGAACTTCGAGGACACGGTGCGGCGCATGCTGCAAACTCTCGATGGACGGTTCACCAACGGCGACCCCACTCCCTATAACATCGAGGACTGGACCCGGGTCACGGGGATCGATGCAGAAGGCAACCTGCTGACCGACAGCCCCGGCTATCGCGTTCCTGAGCTCGACGACGACGGCAACCAAATCATCGACTTCAACGGCAACCCTCAGTGGACCTTCGAAGACGAGGAAATAAGCTGGAGACCAGAGACCAACGTAAACACCACCCAAGACTCCGTATCCAAAGGATGGGAACTCAGCGGCACTTGGAACCCCACTCGCAACCTGCGTATCCGCGGTAGCGTCTCCCGCTTGGAAAACGCCATTTCCAACGTGCACGAGGAAACCTTGGAATACGTGGCGAAACGCGGCGAGTACTGGAACCAGTTCTTTGACGCTGGCTACCACACCAACGGCCACAACGACGCCACCGTATATTGGGCCGAACCGGATTCGCCAGCAGCCGACGAACTACCCGTATGGGATACCGAGGTCGACGGCGAGCTGCCCTACAACAACTACCGAGTCGAGACGATGGGAGCGATACCTCAGCCGGATCGCCTACTGACCGCTCGCTTCTGGAACACCGTTGGCGACGACATCCTGAACGCCCTCGCCATCCAAGGTATCTCCAGCCACGGCATCTCCGAATACAATGCCCGCGTGGTGGCCAACTACAGCTTCCGCGACGGTTTCATGAAGGGCTTCTCCTTTGGCACCAACCTCCGCTGGGAGAGCGGTAAAGGCCTTGGATACGACGTCGTGGAAGTTGCGGACGAAGAACTCCCTTTCAACTTCCCCAATACCGACGTTAACGGAGACGGCCTGATCGACGAGACCGAGTTCCTCGCCGTACGACGCGACGTGGAGAACCCCATCGAAGGAGACTCGCACGTCACCGGCGGCTTGATGGTCAACTACAAGGGCAAGCTGCACGGCGACAAGATCGATTGGCGCATCCAGCTCAACGTGGACAACGTCTTCAAGCAAGGCGACGACCTGCGCATCATCCGCTTCAACTCGGATGGAAGCCCCGTGTTCGCCCTCAATCGTCCGACCACCTTCAAGCTCACCAACTCTTTCCGCTTCTAGTTCTGCGCTAGCTATGGGTAACGAGCCTCCGCCTACCAAGAGGCGGAGGCTTTTATCGGACTGCCCAAAACTCGAAGCAGCTACTCCAAAAACGTATTCAAAATCCTAGCGCGCCAGTCGCAGCTAGCCTTTTCTGTAAATCGCCAGATCGCTCAAAACCAGCCGCTCGCCAGCGAAATCGGCCAAATCGGCCCCGACCACAACTGACTTCCTCCCAAAAAAGTTGCTGCAGACAATCCGCACACGAGGCGCAGGTTTCGCTGTCGCCTCGAGCATGGAACATTTAGCGAAAAATTCGCTACTCGATACGCATTTATACAAATCAGTCCGCCTGCTCACAACAAATTTGCTCAAATCAAGTATCGTACATTTGTAGTATTTTCTAGGCGATTTCTGTCAATTTTCCGACTTCTTAGGCTCATTTCATTCCAAGTTCGTCGATTCTTCATATGAATCGATTGGGTAGCCGTTGTCTGCGCGAGTCGATCGTTGCGTTATGGATTTGTCCGGAGGGCATCGCTCAAACGAGTGCTTTTCGGCAACTACTACGTTACCCCGTTAATCTGCAAGTACCCCAAACCAGAAGCGCGAAGCAACATTGCACCTCGCTTCGCGATTCCAGGGTCTTCGGTTAACCTGCGGGTGGCGCAACCCATAGCAAACTGCAGAATAACATGAATAAGATCCCGAAAAGTGGCTGGTTGGCGATAACGCTGGCAGCAACGACCCCCTGGGCCTCCCTTCAGGCCCAGAACTCAGGAGAGACAGACGATGAAGAAATCTTCGAACTCTCGCCTTTCACCGTCTCCTCCGACGGCGACGACGGTTACCGCGCCCAGTCGACCACCGCAGGAAGTCGACTGAACACGCAACTCAAGGACGTCGCTGCTTCGGTCGAGGTTCTGACAGACGCCTTTCTCGACGACCTAGGAGCTACCGATCTCGACGGTGCCTTGTCGATGCTCGCTGGTGTCGAAACCGACCTTACAAACGATACGCAAAGCATCTCCAATCCTGGAGGAGGTGGTTACATCGGCGGCGACTTCTCCGACCCGAATTCCCGTGAAAGCTCCGTGCGTATTCGCGGTCTTGGCCGTGCGACGAATTCGGCCAATTACCTGAAGGTGAGAGGGCCAATGGACCGCTACAATATGCAGCGTACGGAGTTTCTGAGAGGTCCGAACTCACTTCTCTTCGGTCTCGGACGCCCCGCTGGCGTCGTGAACTATACGACCAAGAAGGCTCACCTGAGCCGTGATATCAATAATATCAACTTCCGTCTCGACAATTTCGGTTCTCGCCGCGTGCAGGTCGACTTCAGCCGCGTTCTGATCGAGGACAAGCTAGCGGCCCGTTTCGCGGGTGTCGTTTCAGACACGAAGTACATGGCAAAGACCGCTGAGAATCTCGATCGCAAAGCGTTTTTGACATTCCGATACAAGCCGTTCGAGAAGACCACGATCGACGCCTACATCGAACGCACTTCTGCGATTGGCCGCCGTCCGAACTACCGCCTGCCGCAGGACAATGTCAGCGATTGGCTACAAGCTTGGAACAACGCAGGCACTCGCCTGGCCGAGCTACAGGCGGAAGACCCGGATCGTTATGGTGACATGAGCCTTGACGAGTTCCGCGAGCGCAACTTCATCTGGGACGCTTCCTGGCCAGGTACTTCCAACGGACGCCCTGTCCCTACAGGCGACTACGTCTTCGACGAGAGAGTCAGGGTGGACGCGGACGGTAATCCACTAGAGTTCGAAGCTCAATGGATTCGGCACATGGACGGTCGTGAGCGAGCAGTCACCGGTTACTACTCCGGTGATGCAACTTACTCCGGTGGTGACTGGTCCATCCCTTACAGCCCTGCTGGAGATGGCCTGACAACCCTTTACGGTAACATTCGCGTCAACGGCGGTCAGCCGCAAAACGGAAACGGACGTAACGCGTACCCGCGCTCTCGCGTACGTTTTGCTCGCAGTTCGCATGCGTTCGACAACCGTGACGGTAACGCCTACGCCGACCCTCAGGTACTCGACGAGAGCATCTTCCCGATCTACGATCAAGAGCTCAGCACCCTGCCCGGAAACTTCCAAGAGGTAAAAAGCCAGAAGTTTGGCTTCAACTGGGAGCAAAAGGTAAACGAGGATCTGTACCTTTCTCTTTCGTATCTGAAAGAAGACTACGAGCGTAACCAAAACTTCGGTCCACTAGCTCAGTCTCAAGCGATCTCCATCGACGTAAACCGCTACCTCCCAGGCGCGATTCAGGACCCTGGTCTCTTCTTCGGAGCCCCGCAGGTTAAAAACCTTCTTAGTCCCGAAGGCGATGTGATTGCATTCCCTGGCGGTTCGAGTGTCGACCCGACTATCGATGAAGCCGTTTTCCAGGCTCAGACGATCATCGATCACATCAACAACGGTGGTTCGCTTACTATTCGGAGAGCAGGCAACAAGACCCGTCTCCCAGCCGAGGGTGAGCTTGAAGAGATCGCTGCCAACAACGCGCTCTTCCTTGAGCAGGTTGCCAATCGTGAACAGAACCCGAACTTCCTTCGCCCCTTCTTCCATGGTCGCCACATCAGCGGCTACGAGGACTTCCAGTCCGAGGCGGCACTGTTCCAAGCGAACTACGATCTCGACTTCAGAGACCGCTCGGATCGACTCGGTTTCCTCGGCTTGCATCGTATCACTCTTTTCGGATCCGCTTCTAGAGACGACGCGCTCACTTACCGTGCGAGCGATGTTGCCACCTACAACGAAGATATTTTGAGAACCGGTCCAAATGACCAGCACTCCTCTAACCGTTGGTTCTGGCCAATCTTCTACGTGGGCGATCCCGTGCAGGTCGGAGATACTACTTTGAACTTCACTGGAGCTCCAGACAGCACCCGTCCTCACCTCAACAACCGTATTGGTCACTACTACTACGACACGACCGGCAACGACGACCGCGGTCGCTGGACGGTGAATGAAGAGGGTCTCGAGATCGCTCCGGGCATCATCGGTGGCACGCTCGCTTTCAACGGCCTGGACCAGACTGGCTACGGTACGTCCCTGCAAAGTTACCTCGACCTGCCGTTTGATACTAGGCTCGTAACCACTGTGGGCTGGCGCTCCGACGAAGTTGAGACCGTGATTTACGATCGCTTCCCAGACCCAACTCCTGCATGGGACCGCATTAGCGACGGTGATGAGCGATCCGACTGGGATACTTCCGTAAACACCTCGGACCTCGTGCAAAAGGAGGAACTTATGACCGGCAGTGTCGTTTTCCACGCCACGCCCTGGTTGCGCTTCTTCTACAACGATTCGGAGAACTTCGACCTGTCCACCGTTAACTTTGACGGCTTCGGTCGACGCATTCCTTCCCAAGGCGGTGAAACGACCGAGTACGGCTTCGGTATGACGCTCTTCGAGAACAAGCTCGACCTGAAGTTCAACGTCTTCGAGTCGGCACAGGTCAACGCCCGTCAAGGCAACGGTCTTGTCTGGTCCCGCATGGTCAGCTTCGAACGCTTCGTACACGACACCCTCAAAGCTCTTGACCAACGTTTCATCGAGAACGGTGAAAATACTCCGTACACGATCGAAGACTGGGAGCGTGTGGCCGGCATCGACGCAAACGGCAATCTCATTGTTGAGAGCGGTTTCTCCCGCATTCCAGATATTGATGAAGAGACCGGAGAGCAGATCATTAACGACAACGGAGTGCCTCAGTGGACCTACGACGACGACGCTCAGAGATGGGACCGTCCCGAGGATTCCAACACCACCTTCGACTCGGTATCCAAAGGCTGGGAGTTGAGCGGTACTTGGAACCCGACCAAAAACCTGCGTCTGCGCGGCAGCGTTTCCCGTCTCGAAAATGCGATCTCGAACGTTCACTCTCAAACGCTCGAATACGTAGCTCTGCGTGGCGAATACTGGAATCAATTCATCAGCCAAGGGTACCACTCTAATGGCCACAATGACGCGACTCAGTACTTCGCGCGACCAGGATCAATCGCTGCTGACAACGGAGATCTCCCAGTTTGGGACACAGCCGATGACGCCGATGGCCCTCTTCCAGACAACGCCTTCCTCGTCGACACCCTTGGTGGCCGCGCTCCGGACTCGAACCTCTTGACCGCTCGCTTCTACCAAACCGTTGGTGACGATATTCTCGAGGCGCTCGCCGTGCAAGGTGTAGCTAGCCACGGTATCTCCGAGTACAACGCTCGTATCACAGCGAACTACAGCTTCCGCGACGGATTCATGAAGGGCTTCTCCTTTGGCACCAACCTCCGTTGGGAAAGCGGAAAGGCCTTGGGCTACGTCTCGATTCCCGTCGAACTGGACGAACTGCCATTCAACTTCCCGAACCCAGACACCAATGGGAACGGCCAGATCGATGGAGAAGAATTCCAACCAGTCCGCCGCGACGTGAACAATCCTTATGAGGGCGATTCTCACGTAACGGGCGGTCTCATGGTCAACTACAAGGGTAAGTTGCACGGCGACAAGATCGACTGGCGCGTCCAGTTGAATGTGGATAACGTGTTCAAGCAGGGCGACGACCTGCGCATCATCCGCGTCAACGCGGATGGCAGCCCGGTCTTCGGTCTAAATCAACCAACGACCTTCCGCTTGACCAATTCCTTCAGCTTCTAGTCAAGAATCTTAGCTACCACCCCATAAGCTTGGCCCCCGTCTCTCAGGAGTCGGGGGCTTTTTGTTGATCATACCAAGCAAACAACCAAGCAGACTGCCGAGCGTCGTATCCAAATTTCACTACAATTTCTCACGACTAAGAGACTCTTTTCGCGAGAGATTTACCGCCCATTAGGGGAACTTTTTTCACGTAACACCCGACCTAACTTGCGACCGTTCTCGTAGCCGGCTTACAACTACGGCGATTTTACCCTTTTCGAGGAGCGGTCGCGCCATCGACCCAGACACCTTCTACTAGGGTACGCAAAGGCGCAGCAGGGATGCCGTACTCAAAATGGTTGAGCAAGGAATCGACGACACTGGCTGCGGACTTACCAATAAGTTCTCCCCGTTGCGAAACACCTGCGATCGATCCGTCCAAATCCATCAAGTTCAATTCCGCGAACGCAAAGTCTTTCCCCAAAACCAACCCTTTGTTTTTCGCCCATTCCTTAACGTTCTTGCTGCAATCCCCGCTTGATATCAGAGCGTCGGGCTTCCACTTGTTGAACCACTTTTCAAATGCGGTGCTGTCGAAATCCTCATACAAGTGCGGAGCTACGAAACCTTTGCCTTTGAGCGTCGGATTGAGGCTCAAAAAGCCTCCGGTGAAGGAGCCAGCAACTCGTCTGTCGACCCAGCTGTTCATCACCATGCCAATCTTCTGGTAGCCCAAGTTCTGCAAGCTTCGATACGCCAAGCGAATGGTGCGGTGCTGATGGTTCGACACGAGGTGCAACTCCGGTTTCCAGAGGGTGTAGCCAAGCGTGACCGCTGCAAAATCGGAAAAGTCCAAGTCGATCGTCGTGTGGAATTCCGCCTGTGGCGCGAAAATGAGACCACGTATGCCCCGGGCAAGTAGGATTTGACGAAAACGCTGCGATGAGACTTCCGGATCTCCGAGCCAAAAGTCGTAGAGCTGATACCCCATTTTCCTGGCTTGTTCCTCGGCCCCTTTGCGATAGTCGCGAATCATCCGCATGTCCTTCCATCCGTCCTTCGTAGGGAAATTGGTCACCCAAGCCATGCCGGCCACAATCTTGTCCGCCTTGGATTGCGTGCGATAAAGCGACAAGGCAAACAGGTTGGGATCAGGTACGTAGCCCAGTTCCTCTGCCTTCTTCTTGATCGCTTCCCTCGTCTTTTTCGCAACCCGCGTATCTCCCTTGAGGGCGATAGACACAGTTGATTGGCTCAAGCCCAAAGCACGGGCGATTTCAGCTTGATTGACGCGTGAATTAGCGGGTTCCACATCGGTAGCTTTGATCGGAAGCTTCCTGCGTCAAGCTTTCGCGCCAAGAGATCCCTCTGCCTAGCGAAAGATTTCGATACTGATGGAATTCATGGAAGCCCAACACACCATCTCGTTGGATTGTACCGACCCCCTCTACCAGCCCCCAACCCCGAAGCTGCATTGAATCGAGATTACCTGAAAATCATCGCCAAAATCGTCTTCATGGCGGTTGTAAGTTTCCCGCTCCAAGCCGAGAAAAAACCAAATTTTCTCATCACCACCGTTAACTACTTGAATGACTGGATCGGTCCGCTCGGAGGTCATCCTCAAACCTTGCCCCCAAATTTCGACCGGCTCGCATCACGCGGGGCCACCATTACCAACGCCCACTGCAGCATTCCTATCTGCTCGGCTTCGCGAAGTTCCTTCATGAGCGGACTCAAACCGGAAAAGACCGGTGTCTTTACAAATGGGAACTCATTTTCGACATATCTCCGAGAGTGCAGGCCCAGCCCGAATACCTTGCCTACCAGGGCTACCAAACCTACGGAGCAGGAAAGCTTTTTCACGGACCGAGGCAGGAATCCTAACCTGCCCAAAAGAACCACCATCGTTCCCTCGGAGCTCGAGCAAAACGGCAATTCTTATTTACGAACCTTTGGATTCTCATGAAGCGCGCCCAACAAACTGCCCTCGCTATCGTAGCCCTTGCCAGTACCCACATTACCAATACAAACGGAATCGAGGTCTTCGAGCTGTCGAATAGCCTTGTCGACGATAAGGCTCTGACCTTTCCAGCTGACGCAACTCCGTCGCCTTACGGGCCAACCAAATTCGGAACCCACATCAACGGCAAGACGCACCAACAGTGGCCCATCCAAACCTTCAAAGGCTACCAGTACGCGACCTACTACGATCACAACCGCAACCTTTGCGTCGCTCGCCGTAAGCTGCCCAACAGCAAATGGGATGTCATCCGATTCACCGACTACAAGATCGAGAACAATGACAGCCACAACGTCACTGTAATCGGCATAGCAGAAGGCGACGGTTCCATCCACTTGGCCTACGATCACCACAAGTCCGAGCTCAACTATCGCTTCACCGCTCCCGGCGTCGCCACCAACCCGGAATCCGTGACGTGGGACGCGAGCCTCTTCAGCAAAAACCTTAGCCGACTCGGGCCTATCACCAGCATCGAGGCCAAAGACGACACCATCATCGATTTCACCTATCCGCGCTTCCTTCCGACCCCCAGCGGCAACCTCCTTCTCTATTTCCGCTACGTCACCTCAGGTAACGGCGACAGCTACCTCTTCGAATACGACGCAAGCACTCACGACTGGCGGGAAGCTCTGGGCAAGTTTATCGCCCGCGACAAAGGCACCTATACCTTCGACCGAAACGGCGACGGTCAAATCGCTTCTGACCGCAGCGAGACCAGCCCCTACCGCTACGCCTATATAAATGCCATCAGCTACGCGGGCAATCGCTTGCATGTCACCTGGCTCTGGCGAGACGTGTTTACCGGCACCTCGCTAGACGGCAACCACGACCTATGCTACGCCTACAGCGACGACGATGGAAAAACGTGGTACAACAACGAGGGGCAGCTCGTCTCCATCACGGGAACAGACGCCAAGGAAACGCTCATCACCATCGATACTCCCGACATCACCGTCATCCCCATACTTCCACTACGCAACGCGATCAATCAATGCACCCACTACGCTTTTCCCGACGGCACAATCCACGTAATGCTCCGGCACTACACAGAAGGGACGACCACCACGCGCTACCATCACTACTGGAGAGACAATGCAGGAGACTGGCAAACCCAGGTGCTCGACTTCTCCGGTAGCCGTCCTTCGCTAATCGGAGATTCACAGAAAAACCTCTACCTAGTCTACACGGCGGGAGGACGCACCCGTATCGCTCATGGCAAACCAAATGCAGAGAAAACCGCTTGGGAATGGAACAGCATCTTCACCCAAAACGAATTCACCGATGGTGGCGACGGCGTCATCGACCTCAGCCGTTGGCATTCCCAAGGAATCCTCTCCACCTATGCGCAGGAGCTGAAACCCACGGCTGAGGAAACGCCCACACCATTGCGCGTCATCGACTACAAATTTGCCGATGGACCGTTTATCGAAGGTTCTCTCAACCCTGCCACAAAGCAATTCGAAATCTCCTGGTTGGCCAACGACCAGATACTGCAAAGACAAAGCGGGTCCCTCGCGCCAGATGGCTGGGAAACGATACCAGACGGAACGCCAAATACTCTCTATCTCTCGCTAGAAGATGCCAATGTCCCCGCCTTTTATCGGCTATTCAGCCCTCCACAGCCAACCGTGTTCAAGCGATTCGACTGGTACGACGGAGAAGAGAACATGTTCACCAAAGACCTCGACGCAAGTATCACGGGAGGAATCTTAACTCTAACCATGAACTCCGACCGTCAGGATCCCTACATTCGCATGAACGACGGCTCCGTTAACGCGGACAACTACTTTCACATCCGAGTCCGAGCGCGTAACCAAACTTCAAGCACAAATTGGCTTCTATATTTTTCACCCGAAGGCGGCGGAGAAGCTGGCAACGGAGTTCAAATGAACCCCACTGCCAACGGCGACTGGCAAATCTTCGAAATCGACATGCGCTCCGATCCCGACTGGCAAGGACAGATAAACACGATCCGCATCGACTTCAGCAACAGAATTGAAGGCACAGTAGAGATCGATTACATCGAAATCTATCAGTAGGAGAACTCTGTTTAGCCACGAAAAGCCGGCCTTATACGGCCGGTACAGGATGCAATATTCTTCGCGCCTTTTTGTGGCAAAAATACTAACGCTTCAGCACCCGCATATCAGTAGCCCCAATCTCGACCTCTTCGCCAACCGCTTCCCCGCTCGCCGCATCCGCCCAGCCACTGCCGATTGACATAGCCTTCGCCTCGTCAGTCCAGTTCAGTAGAAAGAGTAGTCGATAGTCGTCACAAACTCGCTCGTAAACAGTCACACCTTCTACGCGATCGAATTCCTGCTCGATTCCTGCTTCCTCAGTGAGCCAACTGATAAGCGGCAACATTTCCGAAGTATCGAGGCGAACCCCCACATAAATCACTTGCCCCTTACCCACCCGATTCCGAGTGATCGCAGGGAGACCTTTACGCCAACCGTTTCCGTGCTTGGCGACGACTTCGGCGCCATCGATATTGATTTCATCGGCGGCCACGCTGGCCCTCAGGCCACTTAAACGAGTATCTACTTCACTCTCCAACACAAGTTCGAGTCCTTTTGTACCCACGAAGTCGCTACACCATATACCGGCAAGATCGCACAGCTTCCCGGGGCGCGGTTCCGCGAAGCATTTTCCCACTTCGTCCACAATACCAGAACCAGCCGTCAGGCAAAGCGTACCCCCCGCCTCCACGAAGGAACGTAGGTTATTCGCCACCGCATCGTCGATCAACCACAAGCGAGGAGCGATCACCAAGCGATACTTCGAAAGGTCAGCGCGAGGGTCCAAGCAATCCACCGAAGTCACGACCTTGGCCAGTGACTTATGTAAATCTACCGCTTCGTAAACAGGGTCGATTTCCTCTCCGTACACACTCGCCTTGACCGCCCAGCGCGACTCGTAGCTATAGGTCAAAGCAACCTTGGAATCAGGTTTCGTCGGCTCGATAACATCCGCCAATACTTCCAATTCAGCGCCCATCTTAGCGAATTCCTTGAAGAGACGGCCCTCGCGGTTACTGTGCGGCAACAAGCCGTCACCGAACTGCTCACACCCGTAACGGCACTGACGCCACCGGAAAAAGATCAAGGCGCTCGCTCCGTGGGCAATAGCCATCCAGGCCCAAAGCCTTGTCCAGCCCGTTGGCGAATCGATGGCTGCCAGGTGCGATTGCTGCTCCAGCACCCAAACCTCTCCCTTGTCTCCGCGCAGGCAATCTAGCGCCAGCTCCGGAGTGCGAGCCGGATAGTGATTCATCCCATTCACATCGATCTCGTTCGACAGCGCATGGTAATCAGTGTGATCCCAATACAGATTCTGAAAATTGGTCGTTACCGGCTTGTCCGGATCCGCCGCCTTCATCATCCGGTAACGCGACCGGCCGAAATCCACATTCAGCGAAGACAAAAAGCGACGATATTCCAGCTGGATATGAGGATTCTCAAAGGGTCGTGGCACGTCCTCGAACTCCTGAATCTGAAACGCCCAGAAATGCTCGCCCCATGCTTCGTTTAGAGCATTGGGGGATTTGTATTTTTCTTTCAGATACGCATGAAATTGGGACATGCTGTGATCACCATAGCAGTCGTTGTGACACCCAATTTCGTTGTCTATCTGCCAAGATATGATGTTTTCGTTGCCCGCGAAATAGTCGACCATCGCCTGATCGATTCGCAGCGCTTCACGCTGAAAAACAGGATGCGACATCGCGACCGCGTATCGCCCATCTTGATACCGTGTCACACCATTCTGATCCTTCGGTAAGATCTCCGGATGCTTTCGGTACAGCCATGGCGGCGGCGTACGCGAGCAAGTGCAGAGGATCGTCTTGATCCCTGCATCTCCCATCATAGCGATCGCCCTTTCCATCCAGGAAAAGTCGAATTCCCCGGGCGCAGGCTCGAAAGCGCTCCAGCTCAGGTCACCCATGCGGACGAACTTTACGCCCACTTCTTTCATCTTTGCAATATCTGCGGCCCACTGGCTCTCCGGCCAATGGCTAGGATAATACTGAACACCAAACTTCATAGCGTAATAGAATTAAAAGTGCGATTTTATCATCTTGCATCAGGCGAGTGAATACACAGGCTTACGCATAACATGGACAATATTTCGGAAATCACTGAAGCCTTCAAAAAAGAGGTCCGCCTTTTCCGCACTCCCCAGCGAGTACTGTCCTTGGCCCGCTCCCGACCTTTTACCGCTGATTTTCTGGTGACGGAGGTCGGCAATCAAAACAGCTCAGAACCGCATGAACGTAAAGGCACCCCCGCTGCCGGCCGCAATAGAATCCTTTTCGTGGCCGAGGGTAGCGGTTGGATGGAAAGCCGAGGACTCAAACGCGAACTGAAGGCGAAACAAGCCGCCCTAATCCCTAAGAGAACCAACTGCGTTTACTGGCCAAGTCCCAAGTCCTTCTGGAACCTTTACTGGATCGACTTCGAGAGTCGCGGAGCCGATGCCCTGCTTTCCTGGACCGCCTTCCACCCTAATAGTCCCATCCTCCACTGCGCGGCGAGCGAAAATCTCAAACGTCATTTCCGTGCAATACTCGGAGCCGTCGAACGTGGATACACCGAGCACACCACCTTGCAGCTCTCCTTGTCTCTGATCAAAATCCTGATCAGCCTCCATGAGAACCCTCTCGACATGGACAATTCTAGGTCCACTCACAGGATAGAAACTGCGATGAACAGCATGCGGGACGACCTTTCGAATCCGAGATCGCTCGAAACCTACGCCAAGCTTGCCGGCTACTCCGTCACCCAATTCAGCCAGCGATTTCGTCAGCACACCGGAACCAGTCCCATGAACTACCTGAACGAGCTGCGCATCCAGAGAGCCGGAGAGCTATTGAAATCCAGTGATCGCGCCATAAAAGACATCGCCCACGAACTCGGGTTCGAGGACCCGCTCTACTTCTCCCGCTGCTTTCGGAAATGCGTCGGCCTCTCTCCACGAGCTTACCGCGAACGATAGCCCTCCAGCGGAAGCGATCGCGCTAAACCCTCTCCCGAGTTGCGTATCGGTCTCTCCACTACATAGTACTCTAGGTTAACGAATGGATTGGATAACTATCACTTGTGCTCCATCTGTATCGAACCTAGTCTCGTTGCAGATCGAAGAGCGAGCTACCATCTGACGCTCAGCTTGCATTTTCGCTGAAAGCAAATTCCTAACACCTCATCCTTCGCCCCTCGCTCGTAGCCTCCTCATGAAAACCAATACCCTTTCCTTCAAACGTCCCGGAGCGGACCTTTCTTCCCTCGAGCTGCTCGCCTCGAAATTTCCCAATGTGGACGCGGCCATCGCAGAAATAGCTCGCCTATCCGCCGTGCAAACGCTGCCGCAAGGGGCCATCCACATCATCAGCGACATCCATGGCGAGGACAAGAAGCTGCAGCACATCATCAATAACGCCTCCGGAACCTTGCGCCCTCTGGTCGAGCAGTTGTTCGGCAACACGATGACATCGGAGAACCTGAGCGAGTTTCTCAAGCTAACCTTCTATCCGGCGGAAGTCACCGCCAAGCTGGAGAGGGAGCTCAACGATCAAACCGAAATCGCCGATTTCGCCCGCCGCGTGCTCGGCCCTCAGTTCGCCCTGTTGCGGCACCTGATGTCAAACTACAGTCTACGCCTGGCCACCGAGCTGCTGCCTGACGACTACAAGGACCTCCTCCTCGAAATCCTGCACGCTCCTTCCAACCAGGCCGGGAACGAATTTATCGAGGCCATCATCGTAGAGTTGCTGCGACAAGGGCGCCTACTCCACCTCATCCACATCATCGGCCGTCTGATTCGCAACCTAGCGGTCGACGAGCTCATCATTGGCGGCGATTGCTGGGATCGCGGCCCTCGCGGCGATCGCGTCGTCGACTACCTCCGCTTGCAGCCGAACGTATCCTTTATCTGGGGAAACCATGACGCCGTTTGGCTGGGAGCAGCCTTGGGCAACGAAGCCCTGATCTGCACCGCCCTACGCATCTCACTCCGTTATCGCCGGCTCAGTCAGCTCGACGAAGGCTACAGCGTTCCACTGACTCCTCTGGAGCACCTAGCTCACACCGTGTACGGAAACGATCCTGCCAAGCACTTCATGCCCAAGGGTTCCGGCATGAGACCTATCGAACTGGTCGCCCGCATGCAGAAGGCGATCGCCGTGATGCAGTTCAAGCTCGAGGGACAGATGATCGAACGCAATCCCCACTGGGACCTCGAGCACCGCCGACTCATGCACCGCATCGACTACGAAAAGGGAACCGTCGAAATCGACGGTGAAACCTACGAGCTGCGCGACAAGAACTTGCCGACGGTCAATCCGGAGCGTCCCTACGAACTGAGCGTCGAGGAGCAGGCTTGCCTGGACAGGCTGAAGCAGTCGTTCCTGCGCAGCCAGAAGCTCAGGGAACAAATGGAATTCATGGTCAACCACGGGTCGATGTACTTGAAACGTGGATGTTGCCTGATCTTTCACGGCTGCGTGCCCACTAGCCCCAGCGGCGAATTCCTTTCTTTCGAAGTCGACGGAGAGCCGCTTTCGGGCAAGGAACTTTTCGAAGGAATCGAAATGGTCGTGCGACGCAGCATCGAACGAGCGGAACCTAACGACGTCGACTTTCTCTGGTATCTCTGGTGTGGCCCTCTCTCGCCCCTCTTCGGCAAGGAGCGAATCGCTACCTTCGAACGCGACTTCATCGCCGACAAGAAACCTCATGCCGAAAAGAAGGATCCCTACTTCGACCTCATTCACGAGGCCGCGTTCTGCGACAAAGTCTTGCAGGAGTTCGAGGCAGATACCGAGGAGGGCCTCATCGTAAACGGACACGTCCCGGTTAAACTGGAACAAGGCGAGTCTCCCATGAAGCGCAGCGGCAAAGCCATCACCATCGACGGAGCCTTCTCCGAAGCTTACGGGGATTATGGATACACCTTGGTTTTGGAGCCGAGTCGCATCGTGTTGGCTGAACACCACCACTTCGATTCGGTCGAATCGGCGATTAAGGATGGCGTCGATATCGTCCCCAAGACCCAGGATATCCGTGTATTCAAACAAATTAGACGCACCGCTGACAATGAACGAGGTCAGCGCATTCGCTATCGGATCGCTGACTTGGAGAGACTTGTAGATGCCTACCGCAACAACCGACTGCTGGAAAACGGAAGCGACCCTTCCCTGCTTTCCTTTTTCCAAGGCATCTCTCGCACCCAAAGGTAGCGAGCTCCCGGATCTCGCCTCACGGGCGAATCGGAATCGAAGACTCTATCTGTATTGATTCGAGGCCAATTGATACTGGGCCAAGTATCCTGCGAATATGGCGGTTTAAGGACTGCAGTCCTCTCTCCCAGCCCCGTCAAATGACTATCTACGACTACATCGTCATCGCAGCCTACTTCGGCCTGCTCCTATCAGTAGGTTACCTCACCTCGAAATTCGTGTCCAACACGAGCGACTACTTCCGCGGCGGCGGCAACATGATGTGGTGGCTCGTCGGAGCCTCGGCCTTCATGGTCCAGTTCAGCGCCTGGACCTTCACCGGGGCCGCCTCCAAGGCCTATAACGACGGCTGGGGAGTGCTCACCATCTACCTCGGCAACGCCCTCGGCTTCACCGTCAACTACTTCTATTTCGCCGCCCGCTCCCGCCAGATGCGAGCCATCACTACCGTCGAAGCCGTGCGGGAGCGTTTCGACAAGTTCAGCCAGCAATTCTATACTTGGTTCAGCATTCCTCTCGGGATTCTCGGAGGAGCTGGTTGGCTGTTCGGGCTCTGCCTCTTCATTTCCGTTTCCTTCGAACTTCCTCTCGAAACTGCGATCGTTATCACTGGCGTCGTCGTAATCACTTCCACCCTTTTGGGAGGCTCTTGGGCCTCGTCTTCAAACGACTTCGTTCAACTGCTGGTGATGGTGCCCGTAACCATCGTAGCCGCTATCTTCGCCATGAGCGCCGTCGGCGGTCCCAGCGAGTTCGTAGCTAAAATGCCGGAGGGCCATCTCGACCTTTCCGCTCCCTTCACCTATGGATTGCTAGCCTTTTGGATGCTTTCGAACATCGCCCGACAGCTCGTCAACTGCAACAACCTCATCGAATCCGGACGCTACCTCGCGGTCAAGAACTCGGACCATGCTCGCAAGGCAGCCGGCCTGGCAGCTATCCTTTCATACATCGGTCCGGTCATCTGGTTTATACCGCCTTTGGCAGCAGCTATCCTGTATCCAGATATTGGAGCGATCATTCCGGAATTGAACAACCCTGCGGAGGCCGCCTACATCGTCGTTGCACTGGAGTACCTGCCTATGGGCATGATGGGGCTGATGATCTGCGCTATGCTCGGAGCCACTGTCTCTTGCATGGACACCGGCTTAAACCGGAACGCCGGCATCTTCGTCAGAAACTTCTACCTTCCAGTGCTTCGCCCCAACGCCAGCGAAAAGGAACTCATGCTCACCAGCCGCATCACCACGGTATTCCTTGGCGGCTTGATCATCAGCTTGGCCCTGTTCTTCACCGAGCTGAAGCAATTCGGACTTTTCAAACTCGTACAATGGACAGGTTCCATGCTCGCGGTGCCCATGACGATCCCGCTCGCCCTGGTGATCTTCACCAAAAAAGCCCCTTCATGGGCTGCGTGGTCTACCACCATGGTAGGCTTCATGACCTCGTTGACTGTTTTCTACTTTTTCAACACCGACTGGCTTGCGGGACAACTGGGTAGAGAACTGACTCGAGCCGAAGTTGAAACCTGGATACCGAGCATTGGCCTCTTCGCCAACCTAGCAACTTGCAGCTCCTGGTTTTTCTTCACGATGCTGTTCTACAAGCGCATGTCGGAGAAGCGACGCAAAGAGATCGAATCCTTCAACGTTCGCATGCGCACCCCCATCTCCGAAGAAGAGTGCGAAGGAGCCAAGACAGACTACAAGCAAGCTGGCATGATGGGCGGCGTCGCCATGAGCTTCGGAGCGTTCATCCTTCTGCTTACCGCAATCCCCAACCCGATCGAGGGACGATTCGCCTTCCTATTCTGCGGCGGACTCGTCTTCACAATCGGTGTTCTCTTACGTCGCACCTACAAGCGCCAGAAGGCCGCCGCCGGAGCCTAAGCTCGCCCTGTCTAGCATTGTTCCCCGCAAGCGGCGGGCAATACACCCGCCGTGATTCAATATGTATGGATTTGATCCAATAGACAGCCGAACGAAGCTTCATCATTCTTCGTAGCCTATACTCCAAGGAGCATGCCGGCTCCTCCGCCCTCCTTCCCCAATAGGCAAGCACATTCCCCGGCAAGGCCTAGACCAATCGTCGCGCCTCTTCCATGACATGCCTCACGCCCCGGTACTGCTGATGTCACCAAAATTCAAAAACACCCCTGAAGCCAGCCGCAACTCAGCGCCATCCGTTACGAACCTTAGAGTAAACCTTCGCGAGAATCCAATCGGCATCTGCGCCCGCAAACCTCGACTTTCCTGGCGACAGGTCGACAAGCGCTACGGGGCTGCTCAGATGGCCTACCGAATCCAGGCCGCAACCAGCCCACACAACTTCGCCCAGCAAGACCTGCTTTGGGATACGGGTCGCATCGATACCGACGTCAGTTTGGATATCGCCTACGACGGCCCTCTTCTTTCATCGAGGGAGAGAGTCTATTGGCGCGTGGCGATCTGGGACGCGTGGGGAAAATTGAGCAAGTGGAGCAAAACTGCTTTCTTTGAGGCGGGGCTGCTTGAGCCGAGCGACTGGCAAGCGAAGTGGATCGGTCGACTCGACAAGGGCGATAAAGGCTCTGTACCCAGTCCGTACCTACGCAAAGAGTTCAGTCTACGCGACGAGCCTGTTCGCTCTGCACGTCTTTACGTGACTGCCCGTGGACTGTTCGAGGCAAGCATCAACGGAGCGAAGGTTTCCGAGGACCGATTCGCTCCCGGCTGGACCGAATACCGCAAGACGATTCCGTATCTTACTTACGACGTCAGCAAGCTCCTCAACAAAAATGTTAATGCGATCGGCGTTGTACTCGGCGACGGCTGGTACCGCGGCAATTTATTTTTTCCGCCGACCCGTGCTAACTACGGAGACCAGCTCAGCCTGCTTTGCCAATTGGAAATAGACTACGCCGACGGTAAACGGCAAGTCGTCAAAAGCGACGAAGAATGGGCGAGCTCCACCGGCCCTATACGGGCCTCCGATATCTATGACGGTGAAAGCTACGACGCTCGAAAAGAGATGCCCGGGTGGAACAAGCCCGACTTCCGCTCTTCGTCGTCATGGAAAGCAGCCCATACCTTTCCGCCACCAAACGCCGATATACTCCCCCGCAACGGCCCCCTCACTCGCTCCCAGGAAAACCTGAAGGCAATCTCTATCACCGCCCATTCCCGCGATCGCTACATTTTCGACTTCGGTCAAAACATGACCGGTGCAGTCGAACTCAAAATCAATGGCGAAGCCGGACAAAAGATCATCCTGCGTTTCGCAGAGATGCTCAAAAGCGATGGCACTCTCTACCTGGACAACTTAAGAAGCGCCAAAGCGACCGATCAGTACATCTGCAGCGGAGAGGCGGACGAGACGTACTTCCCCACCTTTACGTATCATGGATTCAGATACGTTCAAATCTCTGGATTAAAGACCAAGCCAACCAAAAATACGCTTACCGCCCACGTCCTCCATTGCGATATGGAGCGAACTGGCAACTTCGAGTGCTCGAACCCGCAACTCAATCAACTTCAGAGTAATATCCAATGGGGACAAAAAGGGAACTTCCTTGAACTGCCTACCGACTGCCCGCAGCGCGACGAGCGGCTTGGCTGGACAGGCGATGCACAGGTTTTTATCCCAACGGCAACTTTCAACTATGATGTATCCTCTTTTTTCGTACAGTGGATACAAACGCTAAACGACGGGCAAACAGGCGACGGAGCCTATCCCGACATCGCACCTGACGTATTCTCCCTGCGTCGCGATCTGAAGTTTGCAATCGACACGAATTCTCATCGACACGGAAACGCTGGCTGGGCGGACGCAGGCATCATCTGTCCATGGGAAATTTATCGGGCCTACGGCGACGCTACACTGCTGGAAGGCTATTACTCCCACATGGTAAGTTGGATCGACTACCAAGAAGGTACAAGCAATGGACTTATCCGCCCTGCGACTGCCTACGGAGACTGGCTCGCGGTGGACGCGATCCGTCCGGATTGGTCTTCCACCCCATGCGAGCTGGTCGGGACCGCCTACTTCGCCAGGACCACGGACATCATGATAAGAATCGCGAACCTGTTCGGCTACGAAGAGGATATCGAACGATTCACAAAGCTACGCAATGATATCAGAATCGCCTTTCGGAAAGAGTTTGTTTCTCCCAACGGACTACTCGTAGGGGATTCCCAAACGGCATACCTGCTCGCACTCGCATTCGACCTCCTCGAATCTCCGCAGCGCGAAAGGTCCCTCAAGCGCCTCGTTCAGCTAATCGAGCGTCGCGAAAACCATTTGTCCACCGGCTTTTTGGGACCCCCCCTTCTCTGCCCTGTCCTTTCCCGCTATGGACTGCACGACCTCGCCTATCGAATTCTTCTGCAAACGAGTTATCCGGGCTGGCTCTACCCTATCGAAAACGGAGCCACCACTATGTGGGAACGCTGGAACAGCTGGACAAAAGACTCCGGCTTCGGCGACGACGGCATGAATTCGTTTAACCATTACGCATACGGAGCTATCGGCGAGTGGCTCTATCGCGCTGTCGGCGGAATAGACCAGACGTCAAAAAGTATTGGATACAAGAAACTCCTTATACGCCCCCAAGCAGGGGGCGGTTTGCAGTGGGCCAAGACTTCTCTGCAAACTCCACAGGGCCTCGCCCGCTGCGAATGGTCGATCGAGGGAACGACATTCGAGCTCCTAGTGGAAATTCCTCCAAACGCTATCGCGGAGGTGCACGTTCCCGCCCGCAATAGCGACTCAATTGAATTCCTAAGCGAGCCCACTTGGGAACGCATTCACACAAAACCTTATACATACGGCCAACAGGCTGGAATTTACACCCTTCCAGCTGGCGTGTTTCGATTCAGGTCCCAGCGCTAGTCCACCCCGCGCTCTTTCCAATACAATGAAAAAGACCAAGTTCGTGATACCTCTGCTTGCAGTGATTTCTTGCTTGAGCTCCATTATCGCTGCGAAACAGCCAAACGTTGTCCTCATTATCAGCGACGACCAAACCTGGAGCGACTACGGATTCATGGGGCATCCCCATCTGGAGACGCCCAACTTGGACAAATTGTTCAGCGAGTCCTTGTTGTACGAGCGTGGATACGTCTCTGCTCCGGTGGGACAAGCTCATCTCATGGAAGTCGAGTGGAGCGAGAGAGGAGCTTTACAATCTGAAGCAGGACAAAAGTGACCGAGTGAATCTAGCCGATAAGTACCCATCCAAAGTCAAACAGCTGGACGAACCATTGAAAGAGTGGCTCCAATTCACAAACAAACCACTGCAATAATATCTTGTCACCCTTAGCGCTTTCCACCGAAAGTGCGGGGCTTTGTTACCCTTGGCAGCTACCGGAATGGTAGCTGCCATTTATGTAGTTGCAGTCCATTGCCGTCTTTTCTCAAGCGGCAAACGCAAAGTTACAAGTTTCTCTGTAGTAAAGACCTACAACCAAGTATTATGCGCTGCTGAAACTCATTCCTACATCCTAATACGCATTATTCAGCTGGAACTCCAGGGTGGATAATGGGATCTTTTACCAGCCCTAATAGACCGTTTCGAGCACCCCCGCTTCCCCTTCGAAAATGCGTCACGTGTCGGCCGATTGACAGGCCTCGGCTAACTACCGTCCACGGCACCTTTGTTATTAGACTACCCCAATTCAAAAATGATACCGCAGATAGCGATTTCTCAAACTAGCAGCTAAAGCCCCCCCTTTAGTTTTTCCATCGTTCGGCTCATTCGGACTTACCCACAGGGCTTTGTGAGTTTTCCAAAGCCTTTTTATAGAGCAGCAATCCCATTCGGTGAATGCGTCACGCTGCCCTAAGCCAACCTGTATCCTATATACATATACCGTAATCAAATAGCCTCAAAAATCCTTCAATGGAAACGTTCGATCGAAACGAGGCATACCGTACGGCTGTAATACCTACGATCCCTAGATCGAACTCGTAACAATATAAGCGAGAAAACAACCCCGTTTTCCAATCACAATATTCAGCAGCTTACACCTGCTCAACAAGCGAACTAGAAACACTATGAAACCTACCTACAAAAATACATTCCTAGCCCTGTCGCTAGCAACGGCCACACCCGCCGCATTCCTCTTCGCTCAAGAAGACGGCGAAGAGGATGAAAATGTCTTCACTCTCTCGCCCTTCCAGGTGGACGGATCCGCAGACGAAGGATACCGCGGCGCATCGACTACAGCCGGAAGCCGGTTGAATACTGAGCTTAAAAACGTATCAGCCTCTGTCACGGTTTTGACCGATGCGTTTATGGACGACCTCGGAGCAACTGACCTAACATCGGCCCTCGAGCTGGTAGCAGGCGCCGAGACAAATGAACTTTCGGAACAGACCTCTGAAACTGTGGCTGCTTTCGGTCAATACACGGGTGGTGACTTTGGCGACCCCACTGCTTCCGAAGCCTCCGTACGCGTGCGCGGACTCGGGCGGGCGGCAAAAACTCAAGGCTTCCACGAAGTATTCATCGGCGGTGATCGCTACAACGTCGAGCGAGCCGAGTTTCTTAGAGGCCCCAATTCTATTCTCTTTGGCCTCGGCACCCCTGCAGGCTTAATCAACTACACTGCCAAGAAAGCCCACACCAATAAAGAGATCAACAAGCTCGACATCGTCCTAGACAACTTTGGTACCTGGCGCACCGGCTTCGATTTCAACCGTTCCTTGATCGAAGACAAACTGGGATTCAGAATCGCCGCCAAATTCGGCGACCAGAAATACGACGTACAGCACGCACGGGAACGTGACAATCGCGTGTACTCGACATTTCAATACAAACCGAGCAAGAATACGACAATCAACGTGGCATACGAAGAGATTGATCGTTTCAGCCGCAAGCCAACCTACCGCCTAGTGCACGACAACGTTAGCGGCTGGCTTCCTCTGTATAACGACTTTTACTCCGATCAGGTCGCTAACGGGCTGAGCGGAGATGCCTTGGAAGAGGCCCTACTCGATGCCGGTTTTTGGTGGGACCCTACCGATCCCGCTAACACGAACGCAGCCTCCGTAAGAGCAGTCTCGGGCATTATAGATCCAACCTACGACATCGATGGCGTAGGCCACGGCAGGCCAGCCGGACAAGTCCGTCTGGGCGACGACTTGGACGGCAAAGACAATGCTCTCATCATATACCATGACGGAGCCTTTCCAGACCAGGAGCTGCACGGCGGCATCAACCTCTCGGGCACGCGCACTCCCACTGGCAGCCGCGGCCCCGCATCTGATCGCCGGACACTCATCCGCACTTCACATCCACTGGAGAACCGAACCAACGGCTTCCTAGATCCGCAGGTTACCGATCCCGGCATCTTTCCCTATCATGAATTCGACCTCGGAAGCCTGCCAGGCAACTACCGAGACGAAGAGAACAGCAAGCTGTCATTCAATATCGACCAAAAGATAAACGACAACTTCTACGTTTCGTTCTCCGGTCTGAAAGAAGACTACAGGATCGAAAACAACTTTCCCATCATATCTCAAACCCGAGCAATTCAGTTGGATAACAACCGCTATATGCTCTACCTTGATGAAAACGGTGACCGCGTTCCCAATCCAAATTTCATGCGTCCCTTCATCTACGGTCGCCCACTTGGTCTCTACCGCGAACAAGCGAGCGAATCCTACCAACTTCAGGCGAACTACGACTTCGATTTCGCAGAGAAGTTCGACCGTCTGTCTTGGCTTGGTAAACACCGTATCACAGGAGTAGCCAACTACCGCTGGTCCGAAAATTTCGAATACCGCTGGGAAACGCGCGCCCATAACTATATTCCAGATGTGATGGCTTCGGGTGTTCGGGCAGACCAGGAAGATGCCTTCAACGATGGAGGGCGCCGCATCTATAATATTTGGTACGTCGGCGATGCCGTTCAGCCGGGCGACACTTCGCTCAATATAAATGCAGTACCTTCCAATATCCTGACCGAGGAGGAAGACCTCTACTACAACTATATGACATCGACGCCAAATGTAATAGCGACCTCCCCCGTTCCGGTCGAACTTCGCCGCAACTCTATTGGCCGCGGAAACTGGAGAGAGCAAATAAACAAGGGCCTGAGCGGCTCCATTCAGAGCTTTTTCCTAAACGGTCGCGTCGTCACGCTCTTAGGAGCGAGAGAGGATTCGGTTTACCCGTACCTGCGCACCCGTCAGTCAGGCGACGCCTTCAACCAATCTGTCGGTCGGATAGACCCGGACGAATCTACGGGCGAGCGCGAACTCTTCGCTAACGATATCGAACGTTCCTACTACAATGCGCGCCCCGACGCCAATAACCCGCTCATCGACGTCGCTTCAGTTTCCAAAAGCGTAATCGTGCACGTCATACCGGACAAGCTCCGCATCTTCGCCAACCAGTCCGAAAACTTCGAAGTTTCCAACCCGCGTTCCGACAACTTCGGTCGCGTCATCCCTCCGCAGGGCGGCGAAACCGAGGAGTTCGGAATCGGAGCGAACCTGCTGGAAGGCAAGATGGATCTCCGTCTCTCCTTCTACGAGACTTCGCAGGTCAACGCGAACGGGCCCAATTGGCTTCCTTCCCAGGCGATACCCGGTATCGAAAACCGCATCTACAACGCACTTGAAGATGCTGGCCGCCTCTCCGAGTGGTGGACCTACGACGTCAACGGCCAGGTCACCACAAACCAATACGTTCGTCCCGACAACGTAAACGACACACAGGACTCAACTTCCGAAGGCTTCGAGTTTACCGGCACCTACAATCCGACCAAGAACCTGCGCTTGCTTTTTTCCGTCAGTCGTCTCGAAAACCAAGTCACTAACGTGTCACCTCGCGTCGAAGACTGGTTGTCCGACCGCATGGCCTTCTACGGTCCATTCTTCGCGGAAGGGCTTAACAACGATGGAACCAACAATCCGGACATCTTCGAGCGCGACGGCAACGGGAACTTAACAAACGAACTCGCTGATGAAACCATCGCTCGCTGGTTCGTTGATAGCGTGGTCGGTCGCTACGCGTCAGACCTCGCGAGAGAAGGTCGTCCCAATTTGGGAGTATCCGAGTACACCGGAAAATTCGTCGCAGACTACTCTTTTCGCGAAGGACGCTTGAAAGGCTTCTCCGTGGGAGCGAACGTCATCTTCGAGGATGGAAAAGTCATCGGGTCGAACCGAAAGGAAATTCCCGTCACCGATTTGGTGCCAGAATTCAGCGACGTGCCCGGCTTCAACGATCCCAACAACGTCGTAAACGCAAGCATAGGTGATCCGGACAATCCGCTATTCGGCGACTCCGTCCTCACCGCTGGAGTGAAATTTGGATACAGGACCAAAATCATGAACGATAGCGTCGATTGGAGAATCCAGCTCAACGCCTCGCGCTTGGTCGACACTTCCAATGAGGGCGGATTCCGAGTCACCGGGCTGAATCCGGATGCGGTAGACTCAAACGGCAACGCCCTCGACAGCAACCGCTATCGCCTCTCCGTGCCAACCACCTGGCGCTTGACAAGCACCTTTAGCTGGTAGGGCCGGTAGCGTTCTTCGCTATTCTAAAAAGCAACCAGCCTAGCCCCCAAAAGGGCTAGGCTTTGCTTCTGCGAGACCGTTTCGCCTTGTGGCAGTAAACATATCCTCTGCAGCTCACATAATGCATGCAGTCAGTTTCGCGACGCTACCCGAGGTGGAAAACTTCCTCCAAAGCATGGCTCACTGGCGAATTGTTCGGATTGACCTCCATAAGGTCAGCCATGTAGGCCCACCATTTCTGAACCACTGCACAATGGGCGAGAGAAGCCACCGAATTCGATTCGGATAACTTCCTGAAAGCGAAAAGCGTGCTAGACCCCTCGTCCAAGAATATTGAAAATTCCAATACGCCAGCTGACCGAAGCGCCTCCAACAATTCAGGCCATATTTCGTCGTGGCGTCGCTTGTACTCGCTCCCGGCCCCTGGTTTCAGGCGCATCGTGTAGGCGCTGCGTATCATATCGTTAAGCTGTGCAATACGGATCGACGGCTCCGTTGATCAATCGCAGGACACTGAGATCTTCCTGCAATTGATCCAAAGCATCCCCCATAACAAACTCCATCATGGCGTACCGGCTTTGCGGTCGTTTTCGAAGCGCAGCGAAATAACGCTCCCAACGCTCGCGCCCTTCCTTCAGCGGCCGCCGTTCAACGGTTTTACCATCCTCCTTTAGCAGCCAGTGAAAGACATGCACGTGCGATAATCGGTCACCCAGCGCCTCGATATCGGCAACATTCTCCTCAATCCCGATGCCATGACGGGGTTGCCAGTACGAGTAGAGGTTTCCCTTTGCGACCGTGTCCATCAATGCTAATGCGCTCTCGACCGTATCCGTTAAGGTATTACGGTGAAATTCCAAGTGAACTGTCATCCCCAAAGAATCCGCCTGGTCGCAAAAGGCAGCTAGGCAGCGAGCAACTTCCTCTCGATACGCTTCGTCGGCATCAGCGCTAGCTTTTCGCCCTGCCCAAACCCTAATCGCATCGACCCCCAAGGCCACCGCAGTGTCGAGGGCGACGGTCGCCCCCAAATTAAAACGAAACGGCCCGTCTCCTTGCCCTTGTTCGTCACACTGGTAGTAGGAACCGTAGCTCGTGCATTCGATACCTGCCTGCTCGCATAAGCTTTTGGCCCGTTCCGCAGTTTCAAGATTTCCTGGCGGCACATGCGCATCTCCCGCCCACTCCACTGCCTTCACCTTGTTGTCAGACAGGATGGATACAACTTTCTCCAGCGAGTGCTCGCGGAGCGTTACCGTATTGATTGCAATTTTCATCGTTTCCGACAGTTAGGCCATGCGAGCGAGGTCACCCTCAACAACCTGATAAAGCAAGTCCTCACCTGCGATGAAGCGTTTGCACTCGTCAATCGCGGTCTGCCCAAGACGGAGTCCTTCCCGTCCAAGGGATCCGGCGATGTGGGGAGTGATATGGATATTGTCCACGCTAAAAATCTCGTCCCCTTCCTCGGGCGGCTCAGGCGAGACGACGTCCAACAGAGCTGTAAGGTCAGGCCTTTCCCGCATGGCCTCGATCATCTCAGCTTGATTCACGACCGCTCCACGAGCGGTATTGATGAAAGTGGCTCGCGGTTTCATGGTACGGAAGTGGTCACCGCGGATCATGCCAGTGGTCGACGGTAGCAACGGAGTGTGCAGAGAAACCACGTCGCTACGTTCGAAAATTTCGTCCAAGCCAACGATCTCCGCACCCCATTCGTTGGCCTCATCCTGAGACATGCTCGTGCTATAGACGAGCACCTTCACCTTGAAGGGCTTTAGCAATTCCAAGGTTTTGAAACCGATCGCGCCCAGAGAAATTAGGCCCACGGTCGCATCGTAGCAACCGGGGACCTCAGCCGTTTCACGCGCCCAGCGCTTGTTCTCGCGCAGCTCGCGCAAGTACTTCCAGCCCAACTTGAGCGAGAGGATGATTGAAGCGACACAATACTCTGCCACCGGTACGGCATTCGCCTTGTGGGCATTCGTGAGCACGATGTTGCGAGCCCAAAATGCATCGGAAACATATGGCTTTACCGTACCTGCACTGAAGAAGACGCCTTTCAAGTTGGGGGCGCTATCCAAAAACTCCTGGGAAAGCTCCGGCATTGCCCATCCCCCAAAGAGGTACTCAACCTCTTTCATCAGTTCTAGGTTTTCGGTCAACGCTTCCTTGGTTGTCGGCGGGCAAACCATTTCACTGATTTCGGAAATTTGGGATAGTTGTTCTGGCCCATAGACGCTCGAAAGGCGAACTGCGTCCATGACCACTAAGGATTTGGGTAAATTTGAGATAGCTTTTTGGCGGTTGGGGTTGATTCAGGGAACCAAGAATCCCGCCCCCCGCAAGGGAATCCAACTGTATGAAATACAAAGCATCGTGGGAGTAAGCCGAGCGGCGCGTTCTGGAATGTGTTGCATCAACCACGCGGATACGCGCGTTTGCCAAGCATGTCACCAAACCATGGATTCGTCCCTCAAAACACAAATCTCCCGCTTGCTTGGAAGTCGGCAGAAACGACACGCAACGGCAGTAAATCCTCACGCTGCCACTCCAGGAGCTTTACAAGCTACCCCAATCTGCCGTTGTCCTCAACACCAGACGATTCCCCTCTTTGATTATTCGATACAATTGAGTAGTCTCGCGATCCTCCCCTCTAAATTTTAACTCGAAGTAAAATGAATGTACTGAAAGTCGATTGCGACCCGCAGGTCGCAGACTGGCTCTCGCAGCGTTACCCCAACCTGCAACAAGGTTCCGCTGAAAGCGACCTACCCATCAGCGGCTACTCTGGCGACGTGGATATCATCATCGTCGGCCACAGCTGCCCCAATCCCGTATCCCTAGCAAAAGCCATATCCAATTGGCCGAGCGCCCCGCCCACCGTATTCTTGTCGACCCGCGAGGCTCTGGACTCGCTGGAGGAGCGAATGCAATATTCGCCCGGCGTCGGGAAGAATATCGCGGTCTGCGAATTCGAGGAGTCGGCTTTCCTCATTCAGTTAGACCATGCCATCGAAACCGGCCGCATGCGCCAAAAACTTGGGATCGCTTCGCACGACAAGCATGCAGCCATCAACTCCAACGTCTCTCCCAGCTGGCTCCTACAACTCCTGCTCAAGTACCTTCCGGAATACATCTACTTCAAGGATAGGGAGGGCCGCTTCCTTGCCATCAGCGATTACCTAGCCATCCGCTGTGGGCTGGATAATCCGAACCAAGCCATCGGCCTGACAGATTTTGACTTGTTCGACAACGAGCACGCAGACGAAGCAGCCGCAGACGAAGCCGATCTGGTAGCGGGCAAGATCGATCGTGTCGAAAAAGAGGAGTACGTGACTTGGGAGGGGAATAAGATTTGGGTGCAGTCCTTGAAACTTCCCATGAAATCGCGATCTGGATACACTATGGGCAGTTTCGGCATTTCCCGCGACATTACCGCCAAGAAGCTGATGGCCGAGCAAATCGAACGACAACACAAACAGTTCGAGGATGAGTTGAAGCTCGCTCGAACCTTGCAAGAAAGCTTGCTCACCAAAGGAACTTCCCAGTTCAAGACCCCAGACGGGATAGACCAGCTTAACTTCGACGCGAGGCATATTGCCTCCTCCCAACTTAGCGGCGATTTCTACTCCGTACTGCGAACCTCCAAGGGTAACGCCGCGATTTTCCTCGCCGACGTCATGGGCCACGGTGCCCAAGCAGCGATGGTAACGGCCATGCTGTACGCAGCCGTCAACGAGATTGCCCACCACGCCCATGAGCCAGCTCGCTTCATGCAGGAGATCAACATGAAGCTCTACTCTTGGCTAAGCGAAAAAGGCCATGTCTTTTTCGCTACCGGAATTCTCTGCTACTTCGACTTCGACAAGCAAACCTGTCGCATCTGCCAAAACGGCGGCTCCCACTTGCTGCTCTCCAGCCAAGCCTCGCCCGACATACCGGTCAATCCAGCCCTAGGCCTTATTCCTCAGGGAACTTTCACCTGCAAAGAGCTCGAATACCGCAGCAACGATCGCTTCCTCTTCTTCACCGATGGAATACTGGAAGCCCAAAACGAAACGGGCGAAATCTTCGGCATCGATCGCTTGAAAGACACCTTCCAACAACTCGTCTCCGCAAACGATAATGAGATTTTGGATACAATCATAGCGCAGCTGCAAGCATTCACACGAAAGACCGCCGAAGAAGACGACATCTGCCTCCTCTCGACCCACATGCTCACCTCTCCCGCCTCCGCTTTAGCCAACGGTTCGGAAAAGGGAACCGAAGCAGATCATTCCTAGCGTTACCCCTTGGAGGTTTCCCGCAGGGCGGCGGCCGTCGCCGCTCGGGCCTTTTCCAGCTCCAGCTCGAACAGGTCCTTCTGATGCTCCCGCTCCCGCACGGAAACGACCTTATAGCTGTAGGGAATCCAGAGCTCCACCTCGGTTGGCGACGCTTGCCGCAATTGAATGCGGACGTTTTCGATGCTTGGCACGACCTCGAACAAGTCTCCCAAGCCTGCGTCCATGGCCTTGAGGTCCGCGAACACCGCAGCCAGCAATTCGCTGCGATACCGATCCACGTTGTTCACCACTAAAGCCGCCGCTCCAAATCGCAATTCCGCATCCGCCCAATCTTGCTCGAACAATAGCTGACGAACCTCACGCACACGCTCCAGGTCAAAAGAGCCTTCCCCTATGGGAATACGCACGCTGAAAAGGGCTTGAGCGTAGTAGGAACTCAAACGCGTCGACGGCCCTTGAACGCCCTCCCCCTTAGAGAGCCGCACAGTTCCGGATTCGAATTCAAGACCTTGAACGGACTCGACCGCTCCTTGAGCCGTCTTGAGAGCCTCCTCGATGGAGCGAGCCCGTTCCACCTCGCTTAGATTCTCTACTTCCAAGGAAAATTCGATACGGACAGCATCAGCTGGCTTTACCAAGGTGACCGCCACCGATGGGTCAGCCATTCTCAATTGGCGGCCTATGGCGTCCGTGACGTAAGGAACCGAGCTGCCCAGCTCGTCTACGCGAGAAATCCCCTCGTACCGCTCTCCAACGCCGAAAAGCAATGTATCTCGATACTTCTGGGCAACGAGGCTAGCTCCTCCATAGAACAGCTTCGTCACATCATTTTGGATACCGATCGCGCTGACGATCTTTCGAATCTCCAACACTTTTTCGAACGGCGACGCCCCGTCTCCAAATTCAAAGGACACGTCGAAATGCGCATAGGAGGTATAGGCCGATCGACGACTGTTGCGCCCTCTCTTGCGATCTCCCTCGGGCACCAGTAACTCCTTCGGTTCGAAGTATAAGCTTTCGTGGGTCGCCAGCACCTTCCGCACCTCGTCGATGTACCGATTCAAGGTTTCTCGCCTAACCAACTCCTGGTCGTCGTAGAATCCGTAGGCGAAAGCTACGGTAACGCCATGCGCTCGCTTCAGGCTGGGGTCAAACGGTCCGTTAACGCCATCGATAGTCGCTCCTATGTCATTGACCGTGACTTCAGGTACGGTCTTGGTCGTTCGCCGCGCCCGGTAGCCGTGGTCGCTCGAAACCTGGAAGGGACTCAGCTCGAAGACCTCGTCGTCTTCGGATTCTTGAGCGGAAACACTGTTGGAAAGAAGGATGAGCGCGCACAAAACCGCTTTGGGTAGAATTCTAACACACATGGAGAAACAGGGCTGAGGGTTGAGAAGGAATGCGCTTCCACACACGAAACGCATGTTTACCGGTACGAATCCGAACAAGGATCAGGATTCAAAAAAGCGGATGCTCCGGACAATTTCATCCAACAGTCAACAAAGGTTGCCTTTTCCACTCCGCGGGCTAAGCCAGCTTTCATGCAACCCCTAAAACTCCTCTGTATCCTGATAACAATGACTCTCGCCAGCGCTGACGCAGAAACGAACTACAAACTTCCATTATGGGACGGCCCGGCCCCCAACCATAAAGAGTCCCACTTAAAGGAGACGATATACAAACGCGGCCAGAACGAGGACCTCGACCGCATTGCCTACGTGCAGGATCCAACCATCGAAGTTCGTTTGCCTTCACCGCAAAGCGCCACGGGCCAAGCCGTAGTCATCTGCCCCGGTGGAGGATACGCCGTGCTCGCGTACGATTGGGAGGGCATCGACACCGCTAACTACCTTAACGCCCACGGTATCGCCGCCATCGTCCTCAAGTATCGACTGCCGGAAGACGACAGCAACGTCGTTCCCCACCTCAGTCCCCTTCTCGATACCAAACGGGCCATGCGCCTCACTCGCTTTCACGCGCAGAAGTGGAACATAGACCCCAACCGCGTCGGCATCATGGGCTTTTCTGCCGGCGGCCACGCCGCCTCCACGCTGGGCACCCACTTCGACGAAGGCGACCCCACTGCCTCCGATCCCATCGATCGCCTTAGCTCGCGTCCCGACTTCATGGCCTTGATCTACCCAGTCGTCACCATGAAGCAGGACTACACCCACAATGGCTCGCGAACAAACTTGATTGGGGAAGACCCCAACCAAGAGCTGGTGGAGCTTTACTCCAACGAACTTCAGGTCACTCCGCAAACGCCCCCCACCTTTCTGGTGCATTCCTCCGACGACAAGTCGGTACCCGTGCAAAACAGCCTGCAATTCTACGAGGCCTTGCTCAAAAACAAAGTAGATGCGGAAATGCACCTGTATCCATACGGCGGACACGGCTATTCCCTAGCGATCGGCCGCGACAGGCTTTCCGATTGGCCAGCACGTTGCGTGGCTTGGATGAAAAGCCTCGACGCCCAATAACGCGAGACCTTGGAGCCGGTAATGCAAAGCCGACCCCAAACATCAAACGCTAAAATAAATATCCTCGGAGCAAGCTCTCGACTTCGTCGACTGCCGGAGCGGTAGCGAGGTATTCAAAAAACAGGTGGTGCGACTTCTCCGAAGACGCCATCGCGAAATTCTCTTCGGTACCGAGGCTTGCCGACAAAGCGAAGGGCCCAAAGCCGATCCACCTCAAAAGTCGAAGCAAGCTTCGAGGTATTAAACCCAAAGGAAATAAAATGGGCCCCAATCGATGCGGCCCATTCTGTTGCGTTAAAAGACTGGCTAAGCTGCAATAACTACTCCGCAGCCCGAGCGGCAACCGTAGCGTCTGGAGTGGACTCCGCCTCCCGTTCCTTGCCGTAAACCCACTTGAGGAAGTTTCCGATATCATGCACGACTAGATTGGTGATCGGCACGAAGTAAAGGGTGATCAAGGTGGCGAAAAGGATACCCCACCCGAGCGAAACTGCCATCGGTATCAGGAACTGGGCGCTCAGGGCGCTTTCGAACATGAGTGGCAAAAGCCCTACGAAGGTAGTGAGCGACGTTAGCAAGATCGGTCGAAAACGTTTCGGGCCCGCCATGCGAACCGCTTCCGGAAGGCTATACCCTTCCTTGCGCCGCTGATTGATATAGTCCATCATCACAAGACTATCGTTCACCACGACGCCGGACAATGCCAACATACCGAGTATCGACATCATGGTTACATTTATCACCGGATTCGTGCTACGCTGCAGCACGGTCTCGTAAACGAATCCCATCAGGTCGTGCCCCATAACCGCGCCGACCACTCCGAAGGGAATCGCAGTCATCACGATGAACGGCTGGATGTAGCTCTTGAATGGAATTGCCAACAGCACGTAGATAACCACTAGCACCAAATACACGCCGTTCATAAACTCGCGATTGTTGTCGCGAGACTCCGCCGCGTTACCTTGCAGGGTGAAGGACATCCCAGAGTACTTGCTCACAAGCTCAGGCAGGTAATTGGTTTCAAGGTCAGTCTGGATGCCCTCTTCATCCGTTTGGTTCTCGTCGCCCGCTGCCGTCACTCGAATGATGCGGTTGCGATCAAAGCGCTGGATCGAAGGCAAGCTCTTGCCCGGTACTACTCGCGCCACTTCTTCGAACGGAACTTCCGATCCATCCTGCGTGCGGATCTTCATGTTGTGCAAGGAGGCGATGCTCTTGCGCTGGGCCTCCGGATAGCGAACCATAACCCGGATGTCGTCTCGACCACGCTGGATTCGTTGCGCCTCGGCTCCATAGAAGGCTTGTCGCACTTGCGAAGCCAATTGGCGGGAGGTGACCCCCAGATGCACCGCCTGAGGCTTCAACTCCAACTCTAGCTCCTCTGTCGCTTGCTGGAACGAATCCTCGATATCGTAGAGGCCCTCGTAAGTAGCTAGCTTGCGCTGCAGCTCCTTCGAAGCCTCGACCAAATCCTCGATTCGAGGACCTTCGAGCTGCACGTTGACAGCGTCTCCGCCGCCACGGGCAAAGGCAATGTCCAAGGACTCCGCTTCCGGAACGGGCCCGACCAAGCGTCGCAATCCCATGGAAATCTCCCGGCTTCCAATCTCGACTCCGGATTCCTGCACGGACGCCAACTCCAGCACAATTTCACCTTCTTCCGCAACTCCCGCGGAAGATCGCCAACTGCTAAAAGGCCGTCCACCCGCGGTGGCAAAAATATTCTTAATGATCTCCGTGCCGTGTTCCTCGCGCAGGTTCGCCTGCAAGGTCATGGCCGCCGCCTCAACCTTGTCGACGACTTGCTGGGTGGACTCGAAAGCGGTCCCGACTGGCATGACCACCGTAGTAGTTACGATAGTACGCGGAATTCTCGGGAAAGTGGTGTAGGAAAGATGCCCCGCCATGAAGCGAGCCACGAACAAACCAAGCACGCCGAGAAATACCATCAACACCGCGTATCGATATTTTAAACACAGCTCCAGAGAGGGACGATAAACCTTGTCTACAAAGCGCTCCAAGCCATTGGCTACGCCCCGTTGCATTCGCGTGATGAACGACTTTTTGGCAGTGTTGGCATTGTTGATGGGCCGGCAATGCTTCAAGTGAGCCGGTAATATCAGCTTCGACTCTATGAGCGAGAAAAGCAGAACTGGAATGACCACGAAGGGAATCTGCTTGAAGATATTCCCTCGAAAACCGGTCATGTTCACAAGCGGGTAAAAAGCGGCGATCGTGGTCAGCACACCAAAGATAACGGGGATCGCCACCTCCTGCGTTCCCTTGATGGTCGCAGTCAGCGAATCCTCGCCGCTTTGCATGCGCTGATAAACGTTCTCTCCCGTCACGATCGCGTCGTCCACCACGATGCCGAGGACCAAGATGAAAGCGAAAAGCGTGATCAGGTTCAAGCTGATGCCCATGAACGGCAACAGGAAGAAGGCTCCCGAGAACGCGATCGGAATCCCCAAGGCCACCCAAAACGCCAAGGACGGTCGCAGAAAAAGCGAAAGTACCAAAACAACCAGAACGTAGCCGAAAATAGCGCTGCCTTTCAGCATGCTCAAGCGTTCGGAAATGCGCTCCGAATCGTCCTGCCAGTAGTCTAAAGTGATTCCCGCTGGCAGTTGCTCGTTCTTGATTTCGAGATAGTTCTTAACCTTCTCTCCAAGCTCGATGATGTTTTGTTGCCCGACGCGATAAACGTCGATGGCGACCGACCTCTTTCCGTTGAAGCGAGGATTGATAGGGGTCTCGTCAAAGCCGTCGCTCACCTTCGCGAGCTCGCCAACCGTGATACGCGTGCCGTCAGGCCGCGTGAATACAACAATCTCTTCGAACTCCTCTTGAGTGTAGGCCTGCTGGGAAGTGCGCAGCATAATGTCGCCGCTGGTAGACTTGATGCGCCCTGCCGACAAATCGAGAGAATGAGCGCGAATCGCCGAGGTCAAACTATCCAAAGTCAAACCATACTCGCGTAGTGTCGCTTCGGATACTTCGACAGATATTTCGTAAGGGCGCGTGGCCTTGAGAGAAGCGATGGTTATCCCCTCTATCCCCGTTACCTCGTCTCGAATCTGCTCGCCGAGGCGCTTTAGCTCCATTTCACTCAGATCGCCCGACACCACAATGGTGATTACCCGCTCGCGGCGCTCGGGCATGCTCACTTGCGGACGCTCGGCCTCGACAGGGAAGGTACGAATGGAGTCGACCCGGTTCTTGATCCGGTCCTGAGCCTCGGCAAGGCTGTAACCTTCTTCGATTTCCAGGGTCACCGTACCGGAACTGGAGGAGGCGCGGCTCGTCATCTCCTTGATGCCTTCGATGTCATAGAGCTCTTCTTCGAGACGCGTGATGATTGCCTGCTCCACCTCGCGGGGCGTGGATCCTGGATAAGGAACCGTCACCGTTATGTTGCGAGAGGGAAAATCAGGAAACTCCTGAAGGATCACCTTGTTCAACAGTGAATTTATGCCGACCGCTACAATCGCGACCATCAGCAAATTCGCCGCGACGCTGTTTTTCGTAAACCACTCAATTAACTTATGCATACCAATCCCCTTCGTTTCGTTCGAACTAGCTACGTGGCTGACCGCCCATAGGCCTAGGAGGCATCTCCTCCCCGTTCGCTTCCGCCCATGAGGCAATCTTCCCCATCAAGGGACGCAGTTTGCTGAAGTCCTTGGATGCGGCCACCGCCACGAGCTCGTCCTTTAGAGCAGCTGGCAACTTATCGCCCAGCTTTGCCAAAACCTGATCCGGATAGGAGGCGCCTCCCTGCCTACCAGATGCAGGCCCGCCGGCGACCATTGGAGCGTTTTTGCTGGCGTCCTCGTTCTTGGCGACCACTTCCCACCCTTCCAATGCGTAGGGAACGTCAGTCAAGCAGAGCAGATCTCCATCGCTCAATCCGTTTCTGACGACGATATTCCTATCGTTCTCCCAAACCGTAGTGACTTTGCGACGCTCCAAGTTATTTTGACCATCCACCACTAGCACGTAACTGTTTTCTCGATACACTTCGCGCGGAATCACAAAGACGTCGCGCAAGGTGGAGCCCTCAATTTCCGCTTGCACGAAAGTCCCGACCTTTAACGGCGGACGACCGGGAACCGAGGCCCCATACGGATTCTCGACTTGAGCGACCACGAATATCTGGCGAGTACGCTCGTCCACCGCCCCTTCGGAGCGAACCACACGCCCTTCCCAGCTGTAACGTTCTCCTCCTACCGTCGTGCTGAGCACCACCTTGGGACCGTTGTCGATCGAAGGGTTCGATCCGCGATAAATCGCTGGCAGGTCCAAGAATCCGATTTGAGAAGCCGTCAGCGGCAGGCGCACCTCGGCAAAGTCGACCGCGTAGATTTCCGCCAGCTGGCTGCCCGTCGTCACGTACTGCCCTACGTCCACGTTCTTGGTCAAAATGCGACCGGCATAAGGAGCCGTCACTTTCGAGCGCTTAAGATTGAGCTCGGCAGTCGCAACGCGAGCCTCGGCGGAGGCCACGGCTGCTCGCGTTTGACGCAACTGCGGCTCGCGCAAGGTAAGCTCCGTAGCATTCACCCCGGGATTCAGGCGCTCCCAATCGCGGCGAGCCTGCTCGTAGCGAGCCGTTTCCTGCTGCAGCTCGAGCTCGGCCTGGGCGAGGGCCGACTTGGAAACCGCGAGCTCCGCCAGATAATCTCGGTCATCGATTTCCAGCAAAACCTCACCTTGTTCGAAAAACGCTCCCTCCTGGAAATTAGGCGACACCTTTACGATGCGACCGCGAACCTCGGGTATCAAGGAGCTGCGGGTCCGCGCCCGAACCGCGCCTTGCGAATGGAGCGTGATTTGGAAGTCTTCCCGTTCGAGCGTACGTACTACGACTTCAGGGCTCGGAGGAGCAAAACGACGCTGCTGCGGCTCCTCCTTGCTTGCGAGGATCAGGGCAATAAGAACCCCAAAAACCAGGAAGATGCCGACCGGCAAAAGAACTTGAAGAATGCGTCTCATAGGTGGTGTGTGCGTAAAATTTTAGGACCGGAGGGCATAGCGACTAGTGCGCCAACTAGGCCTCAAAACCTCCGCCTAAGGCTAGGTAGAGGTCGATTCGACTTTGTATCCGCCGATTGGCGACTTGAATGAAGGAGCGCTGGGCGGTGATAGAACGCCGGATAGAATCGAGCACGGTAGTGATCGTGGTCAATCCGCTGGAGTACTCTTCCCAGGCGAGTTTTTCCGCTTCCACGGATTCCGAGGCGGCGATCTTCAGCGCCTCATAGTCCCGCGTGAAAGACTCCTCGAAAGACAAAGCGTTTTCGACTTCCCGAAATGCGGTCAGCACAGTGTCCGCATAACTCGCTACCGCTTGCTCGTGCTGGGCCTTGGCCCGGCGGTAGTTGGCCTTGAGCCGTCCCCCTTGAAACAAGGTTTGCCCAACGCTCAAGGACTGGTTCCAAACCCGCTGTTCCACCAACTCCAAAATGTCTCCGACATCGCTCACGCTGGTCCCGCGGCTCAAGCTCAGGTCCAAGCTAGGCAAGCGGGCCTTGCTGGTCTCGAACTTCCGTTGCTCCGCCGCCGCGAGGCTGCGCTCCGCGGAAACAACGTCCGGACGACGCAAAAGCAATTCGGAGGGCAATCCTACCGGAATGCTTTCGCTCAAGTCAGGGAATTTGGATACGACGTCCAACTCATTCTTCGGATAGCGCCCGAGCAACGTCTCCAAAGCCGTGACCGCGGCGTCCCTGCTGCGACGCCTCCCCTCCAGCGAGCTTTGGCTGGAAGCCAAATTTGCTCGAATGAGACGCACGTCGAGGGCCCTGGCAATACCGCTGGAAAAATTCTCCTCCACGATGCGGCTACTCTGAGTCAATGCGTCCAAAATCCGCTTTTCCAACTCGTACTGCTGGTGAGCTTCCACGGCCGTGTACCAAGCCTGGGCCACTCTGCCCATGAGCGAGAGACGAGCCGCTTGGTAGTCCGCCACCGCAGCTTCCGCGTCTGCCAAATCACCACGGTACCCATTGCGAAGCTTGCCCCAAATATCGATCTCCCAATTCAGGCGGGCGCTGAGCCCATAAGACTCGTTGGTCGCTGTCTGGGAGGTTCCGGAAGCGCTCGGATTGCGGCGCGATTCGCTACCGCTCCCCGACAGATTCAAGGTGGGCCAAACCTCGCTGCGCCCAGCTCGCGTGTTCGACAAGGAAGCCTCCAAGCGAGCCGCCGCGATTCGAAGGTCGAAGTTGTACTCGAGAGCCTCCTCCAAAATCGCCTGCAAACGAGGGTCGTTGAAGTCGTTCACCCACGACTCTGGGGCGAATGCGGCGTCAGAGTCGACCGCGGCAGCCCAAGCGGTGGGCACCTCCGCCTCCAAGGCGTCCATCTTGGAGGCCGGGCTGGTGTAACAGCCCGACAAGCCGTAACCGGCAACGGCGAGCGAAACCGTTTTAGCTAAAAATCGCATCGAAATGATGCGGCGTGTGAAAACAGGCCTAGTTGGCATAGTCTGGCTGAGAGAAAAACAGAAGAGTGTTGAGAGTTGTCTGAAAAAGGCCCCGGCCCATGCAACTGCTGCGCCAAGTCCCTCGACGGTCCTCGATCGCGGAAACGGATCAATTCACGTGTCGAATTCTAAAATTGCGAAGAAATCGGAAAACAAATCGAAATCAGCCCTCCCGCTAACAGATAGCAAACGATCCGCCCCGCTTTCGCCTTGCCTCAATTAAAACAAACGTTTGATTTCGCTTGGCAATCTCAGAATGAACAAAACCCAAGTAAAACTGATCGAGGCAGCCGAAAAGGAATTTGCCGAGCATGGGTTCCATGGAGCTTCTATCCGGAATATCACTAGGCGAGCTGGGGCAAACGTGGCCTCGGTGAACTACCACTTCGGCTCCAAGGAGACCCTATTCATCGAAATGATACGCTACCGTCTCGAGCCGTTGAACACCCTGAGAATCCAGATGCTCGACGAAGCGGTGGCCAAGGCGGGAAAGCGCCCGCTCAAGCTCAAGCGCATCATCGACATCCTGGTGCGCCCTATGGTCGAGAACATCGTCAATGGCAGCCACGGCCAGCACTTCATGCGCGCCGTGGGACGCGGCATGTCCGAAGAGTCCCAGTTCATGCAGCAAATATATAAGGACGTTCTCGCCAAAGTGGTGCTCCGATTCCGCAAGGAAATGTCACGCACCTTGTCCGACCTTCCTGAAAGCCTAGTAAACCTCTGCTTCGCCTACCTTCGCAGCACCCTTAGCGGCACCTTGCAAACCCGCAAGAGCAACATCGCCCTCGAAGACGGTATCCAATTTCCCGATGCGGACACCATGGTCGCCTACATCAGCGGGGGCATCGAAGCGATCAGCAAAGAGTATCGAACCAAAAACAAGTAGCGCCCGACCCGTTTAGAGATGAAATTCCAACTCGCCCACTTTGCCTGCGTCTCTCTTGCTGGCTTGCTGCTCGCCTCCTGCCAGAACACCGCGCCTTCCAATGCTGCGCCACAGGCTGAGATGAACCTGCCGCCGGCCTGGTCGACTCCCGATAGCCCAAACTCGAGCGTCAGCGATTGGCTGGCCTCCTTCGGGTCCCACCAGCTGAAGTCACTCGCCCAAGAGGCGGAAGAGAACAATCTAGGAGCCGAACGCGCCTACCAACGAACCCAAGCCGTAGCGGCGGCCGCCCGCATTTCTAAATCGCTGAGACTTCCCAGCCTAAACGCCAGCCTCCGATCCAGCGAATCGCAATCCATGCTGAGCTTTTCCCCTCCCAGCTCGGCGCAAAGCGAAAACCACTCGCTCGGCCTGTCCGCTCGCTGGGAAATCGACCTTTGGAATCGACTCGGCTTGGAAGCGCGATCGGCAATTGCCGAGTATCAAGCCAGCCAATACGACTTCGAAGCGTTCAAGCTATCGCTCTCCGGACAAGTAGCTCGCAGCTGGTTCTCCGCAATTGAAGCGAAGCTGCAGCACGAACTCGCATTGGCCAGCGCTAAGAACTTCGCAACCAACCTGGAGAGTTTGGAGCGTCGCTATTCCCGCGGATTGGTCGACGCCTTCGACCTGCGCTTGACTCGAGCTCAAGCTGCCAGCAGCAACGCAACCGCCCTCAGCCGCCGCAGCCAAAAGGACGCCAGCGTGCGTAACCTGGAAGCCCTCTTAGGCCGCTACCCCGCTGCGGAATTGGAGCTCGCCGCAGACCTTCCCGCGCTCCCACCTCCCCCCTCCAGCGGCATCCCCGCCACTCTCCTCTCCCGCCGGCCCGACATCCTAGCCCAGCAAAACCGCCTCGCCTCCGCCCTTTCACTCGCTACCGCCGCTCGCCGCAACTGGCTTCCCAGCCTTTCCCTTACCGCCTCCGACGGAACGCTGAGCAATCGCTTTTCCGATCTCCTCGACAGCGACTTCAACGTTTGGTCCATAGCGGGGGAGCTCGGGGCCAGCCTATTCCAAGGGGGGCGACTCGAGGCTCAACGCGAGCAGCTCGACGCAAATCAGCTCGCGCAGCTTGCCGCCTACCAAGAAACGATTCTCAACGCTTTCCGCGAAGTGGAGACAGCGCTCAGGGCAGAAGGCGACCTCCGCGAGTTGGAGGACGCAACCCGCCTCAGCGCCGAGGAGAACCAACTAGCAGAACAGCAAGCCTGGCAGCTCTACGAGCGCGGCCTCGTTGACATCACTGCCGTGCTCGACGCGGAACGCCGTTCCTTCAACGCACGTTCCCTACTCATCTCCATCCAAAACCAACGCCTGCAAAATCGCATCAACCTGCACATCGCCCTCGGAGGCGACTTGTAATCTCTTTCCCAATACAATCATGGAAGAAAAAGAATACCGACCCAACTTCCCGCAATGGCTACTCTTCCACGTGCTGCCCGCCGGACTCATCATCCTCTTTGGCGGCGCAGCCATCATCGGCTTGGCGCTTTTTCTAAAGCAAACGCCCGAGTCGAAACCGTCCATCAAGGTCGTCCCCACAGTGGAGGTGATCGAAGTCCAGCCTGAGATCACCCAAGCCATCGTTAGAAGCCAAGGAATCGTGGAAGCTCGCACCCAAACGACGCTTCTCGCCGAAGTCTCCGGACGGATCGAAAGCATCTCGCCCGCCCTTTATGCAGGTGGCTATTTCGCAAAGGACGACATCCTTGCCAGAATCGACGACACCGACTACGTCGCCAACCTCGCAGCGGCCCGCAGCCGCCAAGCAGAAGCCCACCTCGCCTACGAGCAGGAGCTAGCCGCCAGCGAGCAGGCAATGGAAGACTGGAAAAAGATCGGCAACGCGCAAGCCCCTAGCGACCTCGTCCTGCGCAAGCCACAGCTGGCCAGAGCCCTCGCCACCCTCGAAGCCGCTACCGCAAGCGTGGTGGCAGCAGAGCGAGACTTAGCCCGCACCGCCGTCAAGGCTCCCTACGACGGACGAGTACAAGCCAAGTTCATCGACATTGGACAATTCCTGAATGCCCGCACCAGCCAGATCGCCAGTATTTATTCAGTGGATACCGCTGAAGTTAGATTGGGTATCAGCCTGGACGATACGCGACTTGTTCCTTTGCCCGAAACCTACGTCGACGGTACCACCAGCGGAAGCAAGCCCAAGGTCACCCTTACCGCCACCTACGGCGGCAAGGACTACCAATGGCAAGGCATTATCGATCGTTCCGAGGGAGCAGTCGACCCCAAGACCCGTCTGCTCTACCTGGTCGCTCAAGTGAAGAATCCCTACGCGAATCGAGAAGGCGAGAACCGTCCGCCGCTGAAAGTCGGTTCGTTCGTTCGAGCCGAAATACTGGGCGAAACGGCGGTCGACTCCTTCAAGCTGCCGCGACGCGCCTTGCGAGAGGATGACTCGCTCTACATCGTCACAGACGACCGGACCTTGGAGATCAGAAAAATTACTCCTTTCCAGAAAACCCGAGAAAACGTAATCGTGCGAGAGGGGCTGAAGGCGGGCGAACGCGTCTGCCTAACGCCCCTGCAATACGTGGTTAACGGCATGGAAGTCCGCCTCACCACCGATCCAGACAAGAACAAGTCAGCCGAAGACGAGGAACAGAGGGACAGCGAACCAGAGGCCACTGCGTCCCTGTAACCACGCAACCACTACTCAAGATGATCGCATGGTTCACTAAAAACGGAGTCGCAGCCAACCTGATGATGCTAATCCTCGCGATTGGCGGGCTTGCGTCCTCGTTCACCGCCAAAACCGAGCTCTTTCCCGAATTCTCTCTCGATATGGTCGCGGTTCGGGTCCCCTTCCTCGGAGCATCGCCAGAGGAAGTTGAGGAACTCGTCATCATCCGCATCGAAGAGGCCTTGCAAGGCGTTAACGGCATCAAGGAAATCAACTCCACCGCCTCCGAAGGCTACGGTTCCGTAACCGTCACCGTCAACAAAGGTTACTCCGTTTCCAAACTCAAAGACGACATCAAGACACGCGTCGACGCGATCCCCAGTTTTCCGGCGAATACCGAACGGCCCATCGTAGAGGAAATCTTGATACCGAAGGACGTCATTCGCGTATCCGTCTACGGCGATACGAGCGAAATCGAAATCAAAAAAATCGCCCAGCGCGTCCGAGACGAACTAACCGAGATTTCCGGAATTAGCCAAGTATCCATGGAAGGGGTACGCGCCTACGAGCTTTCCATCGAAGTTACGGAAAACGAGCTCAGGAACTACAATCTCAGTTTCGACCAAGTTGTAGGAGCGGTACGAGCGAATTCCCTAGACCTCCCGGGCGGCATGATCAAAGCGGACGGAGGCGAAATCCAACTACGCACCAAAGAGCAAGCCTACGACGCCTTCGACTTCGAAAACATCGTGCTGCTCACCAAGCCCGACGGATCGCGAGTTTACGTCAAAGACGTTGCAACCGTTCGCGACGGACTGGTCGACAACGACACCTCGAGCTTCTTCAACGGCAAACCAGCCGCCACCATCCTCATCAGAGAGGTCGGATACGAAAATCCGCTGGAAATCTCTGAATCCGTCTACGAGTACGTCGAAAAAGCGGCAGCTACCTGGATCCCCGAAGGCGTTACTCTAGAAGCATGGAGCGACTCTTCTTTCTACCTGCGTGGCCGTATTGACATGCTGCTGGAGAACGGCCTCATCGGCTTCATCTTGGTGCTCATCTCGCTCACCATTTTCCTCCGTCCAACCTTGGCGTTCTTCGTCGCCATCGGCATCCCGGTTAGCTTCCTCGCGACCTTGGCCATCGGCCCCTTCGTAGGCATCACTGTCAACCTGCTCTCCCTGTTCGCCTTCATCCTGGTGTTGGGAATCGTGGTCGACGACGCCATCGTGGTAGGCGAAAGCGTATTTACGGAATTCCAAAAGAACGGCCCGGGCGTGCAAAGCGCCATCTCTGGCACGCATAGAGTTTCCACTCCCGTAACCTTCGCGGTCCTGACGACCATGGTTGCTTTTGTACCCATTTTCTTGCTACCTGGAACCATTGGCAAGTTCATGGGGGTGATCCCTTTCGTGGTGATTCCCACCCTCGGCTTCTCTCTGGTGCAAAGCAAGCTGGTGCTTCCCTACCACCTTTCCCTCTGCACAGTCGGCGACAAGCACGACCGAGAAAAGCTGAACCCGCTCTCCAAATTGCAGCGGCGGTTCTCAGACGGGCTCGAGCGCTTCATCGAGAACGTCTATCAGCCTTGGCTGAAGCGGGCCATCAAATGGCGCTGGTACACTTTCGCCTTTTTCAGCCTCTTTTTTATCGCCGCTGTCGCCTTGCCCCTTTCTGGGGCCATTCGCTTCGTGCTCTTCCCAAGCGTTCCCTCGGACTACATCTTCACTAGTTTGACTATGGTGGAAGGCACCCCTGTCAGCGAAACCGAAAAGGCCATGGATCGAATCGAGAAAGCGCTCGAGGAGATTCGACAGGAGGACCTTGAAGCTGGCTTGATTGACCCCGTTAAGAACAAGCTCGTCAGCCTCGGATCCTCCAGCAGCCCTGGCGGGCCGGGCGGTGGCGGAGGAGGAACCTCCGGCAGCAACGTCGGGCAAATCGTGCTGGAGCTCGCCAAGAGCGAACTGCGCGATTCCAACGCGAACGATGTAGTTGAACGCTGGAGACAGAAAGTGGGGCAAATCCCTGGAGCGAAACGCCTGAACTTCCAAGCCAACGCCAGCGGACCAGTCGGGCTTCCGGTCGACGTACAATTGACGGGCCGCGACTTCGACAAGCTCAAAGCGGCATCCCTGGAAATACAAGATCGCCTCAAGGAAATCGAGGGGCTCTACGACATCCGCGACACCTACTCCGAGGGAAAGCGGGAGCTCAAGATCAGCCTCAAGGACAATGCCCGATCCCTCGGACTCAACGCAGCCGACCTTGGCCGACAAGTTCGCAACGCCTTCTACGGCGCCGAGGTCCAGCGCGTTCAGCGCGACAAGGAGGACGTGAAGATCATGGTCCGCTACCCTCGTTCCGAGCGAGAGTCGCTCGGAGATCTCGAAAACATGCGCATCGTCACGCCCAGCGGAGCCCGCATTCCCATCCAAGAAGTGGCGGACATCCAAATGGGTACGGGCTACCCGTCCATCTCCCGACTCGACCGCAAGCGAATCGTCAGCGTGCAGGCGGAAGCCGACAAAGCCAGCATCTCCACCAACGAAATCAAGACCGCCGTTTATGACGAAATACTCCCGGAAGTGCTGCGCAAGTACCCAACCGTGACTCCAGCTATGGGAGGCGAAGCCAAGGATTTCGCTGAATCCGGCCCCGCCCTGATCGGAGGTTCCCTCATCGTGCTCGTCCTGATCTACATGTTGCTGGCAATCCCCTTCAAGAGCTACATCCAGCCCGTCATCGTGATCGCAGTCATCCCCTTTGGCGTAGGAGGAGCGATCGTGGGACACCTCTACGGCTTTCAAGACCTAAGCATCCTCTCCTTCATCGGCATGATCGCCATGGCAGGCGTGGTCGTGAACGACTCCCTTGTCCTGGTGGAACGCGTGAACAGCCTTCGAACCAGCGGCCTGAACCTGTTCGAAGCAGTGCGGCACGGGGGTATGCAGCGCTTCCGGGCCATCCTCCTGACCTCCGTCACCACCTTCGTCGGCTTGGTACCCATACTCCACGAAACCAGCCTGCAGGCGCAGTTCCTCATTCCCATGGCAACCTCGCTCGCTTTCGGGGTGGCCTTCGCAACCTTCATCACCCTCTTTCTCGTACCCTGCGTCTACCTCATGTTGGAGGACATCAAGTGGGGTATCGTTACCTGGTGGAAAGGTTTGTTCGGAGGCCACCGCAGCTAGCTCTTTGCCACTTGCCATTAAAGCGCACTTGCGCGCAAGTTGTTTCCGCAGCTGAAATGAGCTAAATCGCTTCAACAGCTTGCGCTATAGCAAGAGCTGCGTTCAATGCATGCTTGAGCTTGCTCGCAACGTCGACCTGTTACTCTCTCTAAAGCGTAACTGCTCGGAGAGAGGTCGAGCTGAACAAAAGACAACCCCCTACCCCCAAAACTCACTACCATGGACAAGCCACGTGTATTGATGAAAGACGTCGCGAAAGTCGCCGGCGTCCACCAGACCACCGTTTCCCTCGCCTTGAGGAACCACCCCAGCCTGCCTCAAGCCACCCGCGATCGCATCCAGAAGCTCGCCAACGAAATGGGCTATCGCCCCGACCCCGCCCTCTCGGCTCTCGTAGCCTACCGGCAAGCCACCAAAAATCAGCCCAGCGAGCAGGTTATCGCATGGATCATCAACGTTAAGGACGACCGCATCAACCAACACCATGTTCACCGCTTGCTGCTGGCAGGGGCCAAAGAGCGGGCCCAGGAGCTCGGCTACAAGCTGGACATCTTTTGGCTCGGCAAGGAATACAAAGACAGCAAGTCCCTCAATCGAGTCCTCAAAGCTCGAGGCATCCAAGGCGTGATCTTCGGAGCCTTCGACTATCACGAGGAACCTTTCGAGCTAGACTGGGACCTCTTCTCCTGCATCAAGGTCAACCCCCTGCCGGAAGACCTCTCGTTCGACACCGTGCTCTGCGACCAAATCGACGCCGTGGGACAAGTCATCGCCGACTTGCACCGCGTCGGCATCAAGCGATTCGGACTCGCGGTCTCGGAGTTTGAAGAAATCCATAAGCGATTCACTTTCGCCGCCGGCTTCCACACACACCGACGGGAGGTTGCCCCGGAAAATTGGGTGCCTCCCTTCTACTTCCAGCATGGGGCCGACTACAAAGAGGACGTCATCCCTTCCACCTTGGAGTGGGCCCGCGAAAACAAGCTGGAGGCCATCATCAGCAACTGGAACAACCTGGAGGAGGTAGCACGCAGGCTTCATCAGGAAGGCCAAGAGTGCCGCTTCGTCTCCTTGGACGCCGACGAGCATACCGCCCGCCACGGAGGCATAAACCAGGACCATCACGAAAACGGCCGACGCGCCGTGGACATGGCCGTCGGGCAGATCAAGACCTTCCGACGCGGTCGCGAGAACAACCCCTGCACCACCCTCGTAGCCGCGAAGATGATACCGATTCCCGCGGAATGTCCGCTGAAAGCGGAAACCGCTTCCCGCACCGTCATGGCCTCCTGACCAGGGTAGGAACGCAGCAAATTTCTCCGCAAAGCCGGCCATCCCTCGGGAGCCGGCTTTGCCTTTGCCGCTCCCTCGAGACGTTTGAAAGGATCCGCTGGGAGCGCTCGCGCGTAACCCTAGGACCACAGCAAACGAACCTTAGATCGCTTGAATCGCCCAAAGATTGTTCAAACTCGATTCATTTTATGATTGAAACATTTATGAACCATCCTAAAACACTCATTCATGATCCAAGAAAGTGACGCGAGCTCAGGCTACAAAATAGGAACTGCCGCTAAAATGGCAGGAATCTCACCCAACACCATCCGCACCTGGATGCGGAGGGACTACTTCACCACATCGATCGAAACCGACTCGGGCGAACGAATCTTGAGCAGCGACGACTTGAAGCGGCTCATCAACTTGAAATCGCTGATCGACTTGGGCGACTCTATCGGCCAGATCGCCCGTTTGGACAACGAAACCTTGCAGAAGCGGCTCGCCGAACTGAAGTCAACCAGCGAGAGCTCGTACGCCAACGAGATCCCGTCGCTTACCGACTTGGAAGCTGGCTTCGTCACTCCCGCCAACAGCGTTCGCCTGTCAGCCGCTACTCCGCTCTTCTGGAACTCCAAGAGCTTCGACTCCGTCGAGACCCTAACGTCCTACGTGGAGAACGAGCACAATCTCAGCATCGCCCTCATCGACAGCCAAGGTCCAAACCCAGCGGAAAAAGCTGCCATCATCGAGTTCGCGAAACGCTTCCCAGAAATTACAGTCGTCCTTATTTTCGACTTTATGCCGCGCGGCCTGCTCAAGGACCTTGCCAAGGCGCAAGTGCACCTTCTGCGGTGGCCCATCAACAGCATCATGCTCGAACGCTATCTCTATAGCCTCATGCCGAGCATCTCACATCCGCGATCCCGCTCCTCCGTCATCAACGAACCGCCCCCGCGTCTCTTCAACGAGCGACAACTCTCCGAGATCGCCAACTCCTTGCCAGAACTAGAATGCGAATGCCCTCGCCACGTTAGTTCTATCATCACCAGCCTCGGAGCCTTCGAGGACTACAGCGAGCAGTGCCTGAACGCGTCCGAAAAGGACAAGGAGATCCACGAGTACCTGTACAACGAAACGGCGAAGGCGCGTCGCATTATGGAGCTCGCTCTCATCAGGCTCTGCAAGGAAGACGGCATCGAGATACCGCAACCTTAGCGCCCTGACCCGCAACCCTCACTCCGGGCTGCCAAAAATCAAAGTCAAACCACTCAAATGAGATCCTTGGCCATCATAGGTACAGGTATCGCAGGCATGGCCTGTGCCTACTTTCTGCGAAACCGCTACGACATCACCGTCTTCGAGAAAAACGGCTACGTGGGTGGACATACCAACACGGTTTACCTCGACGAGGGAAGTCGCAAGGTCCCGGTGGACACTGGATTCATGGTCTACAACGACCACACCTATCCCAACCTCATCCGCTTCTTCGATCACCTCGGTATCAAATCTGTCAATACATCCATGTCGTTCAGCGTGAACGACGCCGCGTCCGGCTTCGAGACGAGCTACACGAGCCTTTCAAGCTTTTTCCCCGACCTGGCCAGCGCCTTCAGCCCTCAGCGCTATCGGCTCCTCCTGGCGATGAAACGACTCTTCGAGGCGGGTCGCGAGTTCTTGGCCAACGAAAAGGACACAGAACTCCCGCTGACGGAATTCATCGCGCGAAACCACATCGATCCCCTCGCCACCGAGAAGTTCCTGCTCCCCATGACCGCAGCGATCTGGTCTACGCCTACCGACAAAATGAAGGACTACCCCGCAATCACCTTGCTGCGTTTCCTCGTAAACCACGGCATGCTCGGCTTCGGCGACCAGTTCCAGTGGAAAACGCTGCAAGGCGGCAGCCAACAGTATAAGGAAAAGATTCTGAAAGAGATATCCTCAAAGACCAGAACCAACGCTGGCGTAACACAGCTTCGCCGCCAAGCGGGCAAGGTACGGGTCATTAACAAGCTGGGCGAGTATAACGATTTCGACGACGTGATTATTGCCACCCATGCAGACCAAGCCCTCGCCCTGCTAGAACAGCCGAACGAACCCGAGCAGAATCTCTTGTCGCGTTTCCAGTACAACGTAAATCCAGTCGTGTTGCATTCCGACCCCAAGGTCATGCCGCGACGCAAAAGAGCATGGGCGTCATGGAATTATCGATACGAATCCATCGACTCCAAGCAAGTGGGCTCCACCCACTACTGGATGAACAAGCTTCAAAACGTCTCTGACCGAAAAAACTACTTCGTCAGCGTCGACTACCCCGGCGAAATCGACCCGCAACAGACCCATTGGAGCTTCACCTACGAACATCCACGCTTCGATGCGGCGGCGATCAAGGCTCAGCCCTCGCTACCCCAACTCAACGAAAACGGTCCGATCTATTACTGTGGCAGCTACTTTCGCTACGGCTTTCACGAAGACGCCTTCACCTCCGCCCTTAACCTCTGCAAGCAACTCAACGACGGCCGCGACCCGCTCTCATGAAATCCTGCCTCTACAGATGTCGCGTGGCCCATAAACGCAAGCGTCCGAAGCGTCACCGCTTCGCGTACGCGACCTTTATGTTTTGCCTCGACCTTGACGAGCTAGACACCCTTCGAAAACGCCTCACGCTCTTCAGCCTCAATTCCAGAAACCTGTACGCCCTGAACGATCGGGACCATCTCGACCAAGGCGAAAAAGGCATAAAGGCCAACGTGTTGTCTTTCCTGCGCAACAAGGGCATGCAACAGAAAGTGGGGCGCATCGAACTGGTAACCAACCTAAGAACCTGGGGCTACGTCTTTAACCCAGTTTCATTCTATTACGTCTACGCAGACGACGGCTCCTTGCTCTGCTGCCTCGCTGAGGTCGCCAATACATTCAACGAGCAAAAGCTCTACCTCGTCGACCGGTTCGAGCCTTCGGGGAACCGACTCAGACAGTCCCACAGAAAGCTTTTCTACATTTCTCCCTTTTCAGACCTCGATACACAGCTGCATTTCGACTTACATCGCCCCGACGAGCACCTCCGCCTCGCCATCACCGAAAGTGACGCAGAAGGAACCTATTTCTACAGTTCCCTATCCGGAAAACGTATTCCTCTCACAAATACAAACCTGCTTCGCTACACGCTGAGGTTTCCCTTCATCACCCTACAGGTGATCGCAGCGATCCACTGGCAAGCCCTTCGGCTCGCTCTCAAAAAGGTCCCGCACTTCAAGAAAGCCCAGCACCCCGAGCGACAGACAGAAACACGAACTTACATAAAACCGAAATCCAAGAACTCCGCCTAACCGCCACCGCATATGAAAATCCAAGACCTAATACTAAGCTTCTTCGAGAAAGCCAATCGTGGCTGCCTGCGGCTGCGACTCCCTGACGGACACACCCACGTGTACGGCTGCGCGGAGGACCAAGAACCCGTCGAACTCGTCGTGAACGACAGCAACTTTTTCAAGCGCGTCGCGCTGAAGGGAGACATCGGGCTCGGAGAGAGCTACATCGACGGCGAATGGGATTCGCCCGATCCTGCCGCCCTGCTCGCTTGGTTCATCAAGAACAAGGACGTGCTGATGAGCGATCGTTTCGAGTGGGCGATGCCGCTCATATCGCGACTCGCTTCCTTGCAGGAACGGATTCTCCACCGCAGGAACTCCAATACGAAATCGGGAAGCAAGAGAAACATCGAAGCCCACTACGACTTGGGCAACGACTTCTATGAGCAGTTTCTCGACTCCTCCATGACCTACTCTTCCGCCTACTTCCGGAAACCCGACGACACCCTCCTGGAAGCGCAGCATGAAAAGTACGACCGCATCTGCCGCAAGCTCGACCTCGGGCCAAGCGACAACGTTTTGGAAATAGGCTGCGGATGGGGAGGCTTTGCCGTCTACGCGGCCGAGAACTATGGCTGTTCCGTCACTGGCATCACCCTCTCGCCAAGCCAGTACGACTACGCTGTGGAGCGAGTCAAGCGCGCTGGACTATCCGGCAAAGTGGAAATCGTGCAAATCGACTACCGCGACATGATAGGACAGTTCGACAAGATCGTCTCCATAGAAATGATCGAAGCCGTCGGGCATGAACATTTGCCGAGCTACTTTTCTGCGATCGATCGCCTCCTGAAGCCAGACGGGCTCTCCTGTATCCAGATTATCATGTCATCCGACCATCGATACGAGACCTACTGCAAAACCTCGGACTACATCCGCAAGCACATTTTCCCCGGATCGCACCTCCCCTCCATTTCCTCCCTTTTCCAAGCCAAGGACAAGGCTAACCTCAATACCTACCACCTCGAAACCTTCGGACTTCACTACGCCCGGACCCTCGAGCTTTGGAGAGATCGCTTCGAGGCGAATTGGGGGCGGATCAAGGAGCTAGGGTTCCCCGAAACGTTCCACAGGAAATGGAGGCTGTACTTCGATTACTGCATCGCGGGATTCAAGGAGCGGCACATCAACCTCGCTCAGGTCGTCTTCGGACGCATGAACTGCGAGTCCTACCGCTTCGAGGAGGCTGCGTTCGACAGGGATTCAGCGAACAACACCCTCCGCCCCGTGCAATTTCTCGAAAGCGTAGCAAACTAACTTCAACATTATCCAATCGATGAATACAATTTCCCTCGCCGAAAACGGCTACCTGCCAACCTGGCTCGTTCGCTTCGGGATCCGCACCCTAGTAAAGAAGCGCTTGAAGAGCGAAAAAGTAAACGCTCGCGTCAAGAAGGAGCAGCTCATCTCTCAACTTCAGTCCAGCCCCCTAGCGGTCGACACGGACGCGGCGAACGAACAGCACTACGAAGTCCCATCCGACTTTTACAAGATCGCCCTGGGCGCCCGCTTGAAATACAGCTGCTGCTACTGGCCCGATGGCGTCGACACACTCGACGAAGCGGAGATCGCCTCCTTGAAGCAAGTAGCCGAGCGCGCCAAGATCGAGGACGGGCATCGCATTCTGGAACTCGGCTGCGGTTGGGGATCCTTCTCTCTCTGGGCTGCCGAGAATTTCCCCAACTCACAAATCGTTTCCGTATCCAATTCATCGGGACAGCGGACCTACATCACAGGGGAAGCCCAAAGGCTTGGACTGAGCAACCTAAAAGTGATCACAGCCGACATGAACACCTTCGAGACGGAAGAGAGCTTCGACCGCGTCGTTTCCGTCGAGATGTTCGAGCACATGAGAAACTACCAGCAGCTCTTCGCCCGCATTCACTCCTGGCTCAACCCCGGGGCCAAGATGTTCATCCACGTTTTCTCCCACAAGGAGATCGCCTACCTCTTCGAGGACAAGGAGGCCGACGACTGGATGGCGCGCCACTTTTTCACCGGCGGCATCATGCCATCCCACGACTTGCTTCCGCGCGTCTGCTCTCCTTTCAAGCTAGAGGAGCAATGGCAACTGAACGGCGTCCACTACCAAAAGACAGCCGAAGCGTGGTTCCAAAACCTTGAGAGAAACAAGCCCCGCACCCGCGCCGCGATGGAGAAGATCTATGGCCAGGAAAGCGCAGTCGTCTGGGAGAACCGCTGGCGAATATTCATGTTGTCCTGCGCCGAACTGTTCGGCTACAAAAACGGGAATGAATGGGGTGTTTCCCATTACCTTTTCTCTGCGGATTAGCCCAATCCGCAAGGAATCCCAATCGTCTTTCAAAACATGTGGCCCATAATCGCGTTTTTTCTGCTCCACTGGTACCTCTCGGTCTTCGCGCAGAGCTTCTTCCTCCATCGCTACGCCGCGCATGGCATGTTCCACCTGCGTCCCTTCTGGTACCGCTTCTTCTACCTGTTCACCTGGATCACCCAGGGCGCGAGCTACTTGAACCCGCGGGCCTACGCCATCCTGCACATGGAGCACCATAAGCACAGCGATACCGAGGAGGACCCCCACTCGCCGCATTTTTTCGAGGACGTCATCTCCATGATGGTCAACACCAAGAATGTCTACCAAGGCATCCTGGCGGGCAACTACGACGACCGCCCGGACGTTGCCTTGAAGGACTACCCCTCCTGGCCCATTGTCGACCGCATCGGCGACAGCTGGATCACCCGTATCGCCTTCTGCGTCGCCTACACCGCTTTCTATGTCACCTTCGCTCCTCACCCACTCTGGTATGCCTTGCTCCCCGTGCATTACTTGATGGGGCCCGTTCACGGCGCCTTCGTGAACTGGTGCGGACACAAATACGGCTACGCGAACTACGATAACGGCGACCACTCACGCAACACCTTCGTTTGGGACCTCTTCTTCGTGGGCGAGTGCTTCCAAAACAACCACCATCGCTATCCGAGAAGGGCAAACTTCGCTCAGCGCTGGTTCGAGCTGGACCTGACCTACCCGATCATTCGCATGCTGAACTCTGTCGGAATAATCAAGTTACGTAAGTAAGCCCAACAATCTGCCCCCTTCCTGGCCCGTATTTCATAATTAATTACTAAACTTTCTTTAATTTGGGTTTGTAAGGCCGTCGTGATTAGTTGATATCATCAGCCTGATTCGCAAAATGCAGTCAGCTAATGAACATACTGGTCATAAACTGCGGGAGCTCCTCCCTGAAATTTTCTGTCATCGACACCCAAACGGGCAAAGACCTCGCCCGTGGCCTGTTCGACAAACTCGGTTCCCAAGCCCCTAGCTTCAAGCTTGAGAGCCCTCTTCTCTCCGCTCCCAAGAAGGGAAACCTGCCGGGCGGTTCCGAACACGAAGCATCCTTGGATACGCTCGCCAACTTTTTGGCCTCCGACGAGATGCACCTCGAAATCGAGGCAGTCGGACATCGCGTGGTGCATGGCGGAGAGCGGTTCACCTCGGCTTGCCTTATGGACCAGGAGGCTCTGGACGCAGTTAAATCCTGCTCCTCGCTCGCTCCCTTGCACAATCCAGCAAACCTTTTGGGCATCGAGTCTTCGAGACAGCACTTTCCAGAACTCCCGCAAGTCGGCGTTTTCGACACCGCGTTCCACCAAACCATAGAACCCGAGGCTTACCTCTACGCCATTCCCTACGAACTTTACCGCGAGCACGGCATCAGGCGCTACGGGTTTCATGGCTCCAGCCACAAGTACGTCACCTCGGAGGCAGCCCGCATCCTCGGCAAGCCCTTAGACCAAACGAGCATCATCACCGCCCACCTCGGCAACGGCTGCAGCGCCGCCGCCATCGAAAACGGCGCTTGCGTGGATACTACCATGGGACTGACCCCACTCGAAGGTCTGGTCATGGGCACGCGAAGCGGAGACCTTGACCCCGGAATCGTTTTCCACCTGCACCGAGCCCTCGGGCTTAGTATCGAAGAAATCGATACGATTCTAAACAAAAAAAGCGGTCTGCTCGGACTCTCTGAATTTTCCAACGACATGCGCTCGCTGCGGCAGGCATCCGCCAACGGAAACGAAGCCGCGAAGCGAGCCGTCTCAATCTTCACCCGCCGCCTCGCCAAAAGCATCGCCTCCCTGAGAGCTGCATTGGACAAGTGCGACGCCCTCGTCTTCACCGGAGGCATCGGAGAAAACGACGTCCAGACCCGTACCGAAACGCTCGTTAGGCTCCAGCACCTCGGGATGCTGGTAGACGAGCAGGCGAACGCCACCGCTGGGGTCGACCAGGATGGAATCATTTCACAAGCGAACTCACCGGTTAAGGTAATCGTGATCCCCACCAACGAAGAACTCATGATCGCCCGCGAAACCGAACAACTCGTCGGAAGCAAATAAGATGAAGCATGTATTCCTAACAGTACCCACGGGAGCCAAAGTCGGCCTCTCGACCGTATCCATAGGGCTTGTACGGGCCCTCGAACGACAAGGGGTAAGGGTCGGCTTCTTCAAGCCCATCGCCCAACCGGTAACTCCAGACGAACCCGGCGACCGCTCCACCAGCTTCATCAGGGCCGTTACCACCCTCACACCTCCGGAACCCATTTCCATGGAGGAAGCCAAGAAGCTAGTGAGCGAAGAGCATCTCGAGCTCCTCCTAGAAAACATCATCCAGCGTTTCGAGGAAGCGTCCAAAAACGCTGACGTGCTCATCGTTGAAGGCCTGATCCAAACCGAACGCTTCCCCATGGGAGCCCGCCTCAACTCCAAACTCGCCCAAACCCTCTCCTCTAAGCAAATCCTCGTCACCAGCCTCGGCAACCGCAGCCTAGACCACCTGAACAAAGAACTGGAGCTGGCCGTTCACGACTTCAAGGGACGCGTGGCCGGCGTCGTCATCAACAAGGCAGACATCGACGCGGCCCGTGACAACATCGACTTTGACGGCATCGGGGTAGAACCGCTCAAGCAGTTCATCAAAAACAACTGCCCCGTCTTCAGGAACGACGACTTGGAGATGATCGGCATGATACCGCGCGACGAAAAATTGCTTGCCCCACGCGTTTCAGACGTCGCGAAACTCGTCAATGCCGAGGTCCTCAACGAAGGCGACATGACTAGCCGTCGCGTCTTCAAGATCGAGCTGCTTGCTCGCAACGTCACGAACTTGCTGCACACGCTCAAGACCGGAACCCTTCTGGTGACGCCTTCCGACCGCAGCGACATCATCCTCGCCGCCAGCATGGCGTCCCTCAACGGCACTCGCCTTGCCGGCCTCGTCCTGACAAGCGACCAGCGGCCAGACGAACGTATCGTCAAACTCTGCCAAATCGCATGGAAAAGCGGCTTGCCGGTCATGCGAGTGAGCAAGACTTCCTTCGAAACGGCACGGGCGCTCTACGACATGAACCTCGAGATCGCGCCGGACGACAACGACCGCATCAACCAAGCAATGGAAACCGTTGCTATCAGCATCAGCAGTAGTTGGATTCGCAATACGCTCGCATCCCAGATGAAACGCCAGCTTTCCCCACCTGCGTTTCGCCACATGCTTACCCGCAACGCTCGCCAAAAGCCCAAGCGCATCATCCTGCCGGAAGGCGACGAACCCCGCACGATGCAAGCCGCTGTGGCCTGCACGGAACGCGGCATCGCCAAGTGCGTATTGCTCGGCAACCCCTACTCCATCCAACTCAAGGCGGACGCTATGGGGCTCAGCTTGCCCACCGGACTGGAGATCGTAAATCCGGACGTGATTAGAGAACGCTACGTGCCCTCATTGGTCGAAATGAGGCGACACAAAAACATGACCGAGAAAATCGCTCGCGACCACTTGAGCGACAACGTGGTGCTCGGCACCATGATGCTCAAGCACGACGAAGTGGACGGACTGGTTTCGGGAGCCGTACACTCTTCGGCCAACACCGTTCGCCCTGCCATGCAGCTAATCAAGACCCGGCCGGGAGCAAAGATCGCTTCCTCCGTATTCTTCATGTGCTTGCCCGACCAAGTGCTGGTCTATGGCGACTGCGCCATCAACCCAGATCCCAACGCAGAGGAACTCGCAGACATCGCCATCCAGAGCGCCGACTCGGCCAAGGCCTTCGGCATCGATCCACTCGTGGCGATGATCAGCTACAGCACCCTCGGCTCCGGCTCGGGCGCCGACGTCGACAAGGTGGTTGAAGCGACTCGCCTGGTAAAAGAAGCCCGTCCCGACATTATCATCGATGGTCCGCTTCAGTACGACGCTGCCGCAATCGCCGATGTCGCGCGCACCAAAGCTCCCGACAGCCCGGTCGCCGGCAAGGCCAACGTATTCATTTTCCCTGACCTCAATACCGGTAACACCACCTATAAGGCAGTACAGCGTTCAGCGAACGTGATATCAATCGGTCCCATGCTGCAGGGCCTCAAGAAGCCGGTGAACGACTTGTCGCGCGGCGCCCTGGTGGACGACATCATCTACACCATCGCCCTGACAGCAGTTCAAGCCCAGCAGAACGACTAGGCTCCCGCTCAACACGGTCGAGGCCGCTAATCGACGAAATTGACGGAGATGAGGCGGTGCTCGATCGCGTAACGAGTAATGGCTGCCACGTTGTGCACGTCGAGCTTGCGCATCATGCTGCAGCGATGGTTGTCGACCGTCTTGACGCTGAGCTCGAGCTTTGCCGCAATATCCTTGTTGCTGTTCCCCTGGGCGATCAGCTGCAAGACTTCGCGTTCGCGTTGGGTCAGGTTATCGTTGTACTGGCTCTTCTTCTTGTTGTCGCTCACAACCGTGCGCAACACCTCCGTAATGTTGAACCCAAAGAAGCAGCCCCCTTCGCTCACGATCTTGACGGCGTTTAAAAACATGTCGAAGTCCACCGACTTTTCGACGAAGCCATGAGCGCCAGCCTGCAAGCAAGCCTTGATGCTCTCGCTCAACTTGACATCCGAAAAGACAAGAAAGCGAGCGTCCGGCAAACGAGCGCGAACCTTGGAAATCAGGTCCGCTCCGCGACCATCCGGCAAGTTCATCTCCAGGATGATCATTTCAGGCCCCAGCTCCACCGCATCGTCGACAACTCCCGAGATCTTGTCGGACGTTCCTACGACTTCGTAGTTACGGGACGTTAAGCTTTCGGCGAGCATCTGGCAGACGGTCTTCTGACCATCGACGATATACAATTTGTTCATGGGGGAGTTACGGGCGCTGTTAGAGGTAATACCTTACGCTTACCTCTTTAGTTCTGTGGCAATTATGAGCTTTGTGAAGCCTGCCCTAGTTCAAGACAACGGAATTTTAAAACATGTTTGTTAATTAGTTGTTATTTGTAAAATAAACTCCTTGCCCGCTCAGATTCCCAAACACAAGGCAAGCAAGCAACACCAAGCAGGCGGAAACGCAAACAATAGGGAATCAGTATAAGGCCCGCATTATCGATTGACCCGAGCTAGGTATGGGGTTCCCTTCCCAGCTTTTCCGCTTGCCGGGGCGAAACGCCGCTTTCTCGAAAACGCGAGACCTCGTTCCCTTTTAGACGCTCACACCATGAAAAACACCTTTAGAGAGAACTGGATATCAAACGCGCCGCGAGACTTCCTCGCCGGCACGGTCGTGGCCTTGGCGCTCATCCCCGAAGCCATCGCCTTCTCGATCATCGCAGGGGTGGACCCAAAGGTCGGCCTCTACGCCTCTTTCAGCATCGCCCTCATCACCGCTTTCGCTGGGGGACGGCCCGGCATGATCTCGGCGGCTACTGGAGCGATGGCGCTGCTCATGGTCGATCTAGTGAAAGACCACGGCCTGCAGTACCTGTTCGCGGCCACTATTCTGACAGGCGTCCTGCAGTTCCTCGCGGGCGCATTGAAGCTGGGTGACTCCCTAAAATTCGTCTCCAAGTCGGTCACCACCGGCTTCGTAAATGCCTTGGCGATCCTGATCTTCATGGCCCAGCTTCCCGAATTCGTCGGTCAAGACTGGCGCATGTACGCTATGGTCGCTGGCGGCTTGGCTATCATCTACCTGCTCCCGCTGCTGACCAAGAGCGTCCCCTCTCCCTTGGTTTGCATCATCGTCATCACGGGAATCTCGCTGGGATTCGGCATGGATTTTCTTCCAACAGTGGGCGACAAGGGACAACTTCCTTCCGAATTCCCTCCCTTCTTCATTCCACAAGTCCCTCTCAACCTAGACACCCTGTGGATCATCCTGCCCTACTCCTTCCCGCTCGCGATCGTAGGCCTGTTGGAATCCCTTATGACCTCGACCATTGTCGACGAACTTACGGACTCCGAAAGCGACAAGAACCGCGAGTGTCGCGGCCAGGGAATCGCCAACTTTATCACCGGATTCTTCGGTGGCATGGCCGGCTGCGCCATGATCGGCCAATCCGTGATCAACGTAAAGTCCGGCGGCCGCGGTCGTCTTTCCACTCTCTGGGCAGGCATCTTTCTGCTCATCCTCATCCTGTTGCTGGACGACTGGGTCAGCCGCATTCCGATGGCCGCCCTCGTAGCAGTCATGATCATGGTATCGATCGGAACCTTCAGCTGGAGCTCGATAAAAAACCTGAAAACCCATCCGAAGTTCACCTCCTTCGTAATGCTTTCGACTGTGGGCGTCGTCGTCTATACCCATAACCTGGCCTACGGCGTTATGGTGGGAGTGTTGCTGAGCGCCCTCTCCTTTGCCCACAAGGTCGCTCAACTCCTAGATGTATCAAGTACCCGCGAGCCGAATACCCAGGAACGCGTCTACCGCATCAGCGGCCAGCTCTTCTTCGTCTCCGCCTCTGACTTTTCCCGCTCCTTCGACTTTTCCGAAGTACTGAGAAAGGTCACCATCGACGTCTCGAAAGCTCACTTCTGGGACCTTTCCGCCGTCACAGCCCTCGACAAGGTGGTCCTCAAGTTCCGCCGCGAAGGAACTGAGGTAGAAATCCTTGGCCTCAACGAAGCGAGCGCTACTATCGTAGGCAAGCTCGCCGTACACGACAAGCCCGGCGCCTCTCAAGACCTCGGCGGACACTAAGCCAACCCACAGCCAATTTCCCCATCATGAACACAGTTCTCAGCTTCACTGACGGATCCTCCTACGCGGCGAGCGTCTACGACCATGCCGTCTGGGCAAGCAAGCAACTCAACACCTCGCTACGCGTCGTCCACACTCTGAACCCTCACCGAGAAAAGGCAGCCCTCGCGGATTTCTCCGGCAACATCGGCCCGGAAGCTTACGACAGCCTGATGAACGACTTGGTCAACTTTGACCGCGAACGAGCCCGTTTGGCGCAGGTGAAGGGCGAGGCAATCCTCTCCGAGGCCCTGCGTCACATCCAAGCAGCAGGAATCCAAAACGTGGATACCGAATTGCGACACGGTCTCTTCGTTGACGTCTTGGAGGACATTCAAAACAACGTCGACCTCATCATCATCGGGAAGCGCGGCGTGAACCACGCCATCGCCATGAAACACCTCGGCACCAACATCGAGCGTACCCTCCGCGTCGCCAAGTGCCCCGTGCTCGTTTCCTCCCGCGCCTTCAAGCCGATCAAACGTTGCCTCCTCGCCTATGACGGAGGCCCCAGTTCGCAAAAGGCTCTCGCCTTCCTGAAGGAACATCCGCTTTGCGCCAACGTAGAAATCGACGTCCTACGGGTAGGCCGCGATGACGATCGAAACCGCAACGAGGTTCAAGACGCCGCTGAAGCGCTCAATAAAGCTGGCTTCACCGCCAAAGCCCGTATTCGAGAAGGCGAGCCCGCCAAGGTCATCACGGATGAAGTCGAGAATGTCGGCTTCGACCTTCTCGCGATGGGAGCCTATGGCCACTCCCGCGCCAAACGCATGCTCATCGGCAGCACCACCGCGACTCTCGCTCGCGACTGCCACGTGCCGATCCTCATGTTCCGCTAAACGGATACGAGCTCGCTGCTGATGCGAAACGCTTAAGGCGAAGAAAAACCTCCCCCCAAAAAAAAGGTTAATCACCAAAAGCAGCGGAATTGCTGTCTACCTGCGGGGCCGTTGCTTGTCATAGATCTTGAGCGAAGCCAAAAGGCGACGTGCCGCAGACCCCCAATCGCGTATCCTGCATCGTGGCGCGAGTGTTTAGCGCAAGGACATAGTTAACACATGTTAAGGTACATGGTTAACGCTTTTCAGGTGGGCTTCTTGCTCCCCCTGGACGCCTAGGCGTCCAGGGGGAGCAAGAAGCGCGTTGTAGTTGTTTCTAGGCTTGGTCGCGCGGCTCAGGTCGATCATCCCCAAGCTTTTCCAGCAGTAGAAAACTTCCCAGCGAAGATCGTCGAACTGGTTTATCGCCACGCTTTCCCCGATGAAGGCCCTTCCGATGAAGAAGCTGCGTCCCTTGAACATCAGGTCGCCTTTGCTCTTCACCTTGCGCACCTGCTCGGCCTCGCCGTAGAAGCTCAGGCAGTGGGGTATGGTCGCGGGCAAGGCTCGCTCCGAGGCGCGGTAGCGGTCGGCGGGGCAGTCGAGATCGAGCGAGCGGTGCGGGCGGACGTGGTTGTAGGTCTCGCGAAACCGGGCGAACTCCCGGTCGCAATGCTCGAGGTCGCGCCACAGCGTGGTCCTGCCCAGCAGCTCGTGCTTGAGGGTCTGGTGGAAGCGTTCCTCCTTGCCTTGCGTCTGGGGGTGCAGGGGGCGGCCGTGGATCGTCTCCACCCCCAGGCGCAGCAGCCAGGCCTCCAGCTCGCTGGCCGCCCCGAACCCCCGCCCCCAGGGCGAACCGTTGTCGCAGAGGATGGCCCAAGGCAGCCCGTACTTGCCGAAGCATGACAGCAGGCATTCCTGCACCGTGGAGGTCCTCTCGTCCTCGCAGGCCTTGAGGATGAGGTTGAAGCGGGAGTGGTCGTCGCAGGCGGTGAGCGGGTGGCAGCGCTTCGACCCGGCCATCTCGAAGTGCCCCTTGAAGTCCATCTGCCAAAGCTCGTTGGGCTGCGAACGCTCGAAGCTCCTGGGCGCCACGCACGGGCGAGAGCCTTGGCCGAGCAAGCCGGCGCGGCGGATGATGTTGTGCACGGTGGTCGCCGAGGGAAGCTCCTTTTCCCCGGCGTTTTGCAGCAGGCGGCGCAGCTTGCGCGCTCCCCAGCAGTCGTGCTTGCGGCGAAGCTCCAAGACCTTCCTCTCCACCTCGGGGCAGCTCTTGTTGGGCTGCCCCGCCGGCCGACGCGAGCGGTCCTCCAGACCAGGCAAGCCTTCCTTGCGGTAGCGCTCCAGCCACTTGTAGGCAGTCGGCGGGCTTATGCCGAAACGGCGGATCAGCTCGCGTTTGTTCGCTCCAGGCTTCGATGCCAGGAAGACGAAATCTCTTCTTTGGGTTATCTTATCGGTCTCCATCCACGGCATACAGAAGTGTTAACCATGTCTGTTAACACCTGTTAACCATGTATCTTGACCAGAC